>NZ_JAOQJT010000004.1:51812-250108 GCF_025567285.1 Coprococcus aceti | reverse complement strand
GAAATCATACTAGCTTGTATTTTTCCTAACCATCTTTACTGTTATTGGTTTGTTGGATCTTTGATATCATCTCTGATCCGACGTTCTTGAAATTCTTGTTTGGAATTTCAGGGTTGTCATGTTGTTAATTTTTCAAGGTTCTCTATGTTTTCGCCTCTCAGCGACAACTTCTAAATACTATCACATTCATTTCTTAATGTCAACAACTTTTTTCATCTTTTTTCAAGCTGTTTCATCTCGTCTCACGCGACAGCTTTTATAAAATACCACCATCATTTGGCAAAGTCAAGCACTTTTATTGAATTTTACACGAAATAATTTTGGCCACAATACCAAATGATACTGTGGCCATGCTCACCGCTATTATCGTGCTTTATATGATTGAATATTTTCTTCTATATATACTCCAGTGCCTGCTGTATATTTGCGACACCTACCACCTTCATGTCTCCAAGGTCTTTCATCTTCTTCACATTGTCCAGATTGGATCTCGGTATGATACAGGTCTTAAATCCCATCTTTGCGGCCTCGCGTACTCTCTGCTCAGCACCTGACACTCCACGCACTTCGCCTGAAAGTCCCATCTCTCCAAACATGACCATATCAGAAGGTATGGCACGGTTCTTGAAGCTTGATACAAGAGCAAATACTATTCCCAGATCTGCCGACGGATCATCAAGGCGCATACCTCCGGCTATATTCACATATGCATCACAGCCCGCCATAACTATGCCGCCTCTCTTCTCAAGAACAGCAAGCAAGAGATTTACCCTGTTGTAGTCGAGTCCCACACTTGTTCTTCTTGGCAGATTGAAGCTTGACTGGCACACCAGAGCCTGGATCTCAAGCAATATCGGTCTTGTTCCTTCCATTGTACATACTACTACAGACCCGGATGTGTCATCAGGTCTTCCATCCAGCATAAGCTGTGACGGATTCTTCACCTCTGCAAGTCCGGTTCCCTTCATCTCAAATACACCGATCTCATTTGTCGAGCCAAATCTGTTCTTTACTGCACGAAGGACTCTAAACCCGGCATTACGCTCGCCCTCGAAATAGAGAACTGTATCTACCATATGTTCAAGGGTTCTTGGGCCTGCCACGGTTCCCTCTTTGGTAACATGTCCTACTATGAATATGGCGATCCCTGTCTGCTTCGCCATCCTCATGAGTCTGGCTGTAACTTCCTTTACCTGGGATACACTTCCCGGTGCAGACTCCACGTCATCCGTAACTATGGTCTGTATGGAATCTATAACAATGACCTTTGGAGTGTCCTTCTTGACATACTCCTCCACATCCTCGAGATTGTTGACACAGAGAAGCAGCATATCCTTTGTAAAATTTCCGATACGCTCTGCCCTCATCTTTATCTGTGAAAGGGACTCCTCACCTGACACATAAAGTATCTTCTGTCCCATCTCTGACATATTCCTGCACATCTGCAGCAATATGGTGGATTTACCTATACCCGGATCTCCTCCAACCAGCACAAGGGATCCGCTCACTATCCCGCCGCCTAATACTCTGTTTAATTCGCCTATTCCTGTGGTAAAACGCGTCTCGTCGGTGGTCTCCACCTCCAAAATGCTTGTAGGCGCCACGACAGCCCTTCTACCGGACTGGCTCTTGGCGCCTACTGTCACTTTCTCCTCGCAAAATGAATTCCACGCTTTACAGCCGGGGCACTGCCCCATCCATTTTGTCGATTCGAATCCACATTCCTGGCAAAAAAACACCTGTTTTCCTTTTGCCATAAATATCTCCTGTGTATGCTATATTAGTCAAATGCTCTCTTAACATCAACCTTGACTGGTCTGCCCTCTTCAAGATCTACGCTTATGCTCATCTTGCCACCGAGGTTGGTCTTGTTCTTGCCGACATATACATCGTCTACGTGAACCTTGTACTCTGTCTCAGGCTCAAGCTCAAGTGTGATGGACGCATTCTCTGGTCCCTCAACTACAAATGTAACATCGTTCTCATCAGCCTTGAAACCATGTACTGCTGTTCCCGGTACTGACTCATATACGAACATTCCGTTCTTCTCAAGCTTTGTGATCTCGTTGAAAGTCTTTATCTTGTAGATATCTCCCTGGAACTCAAAACCGTCCTTCTTGGTCTTTGCTCCAAGCTCATAATTACCGAATTCCAATGACTCCCCCTGTGCATTTATCAATTCATTTACTACTGACATTGATCTTATCCTCCTGTTGTTGTTGTATGATCTGAACTCTATCGCAATAATATCCTGATATATATCAATAATCTCTGTATACTATCCGTTAGTGATTTTCATTATACAGTAATGCATCCTTTTTTTCTACAAAATTATGCATTTTCACCAATATTTCATATTAATTTCTACTGCTTAATTTTCCGCACTTTGCACTACTGTATATCATGCTCACATCACAAATATCTAATCCGACATCAATCCTCTGTCTTTTGTTTCGCTGTAAGTGATATTTTCTCAGTGGTTTTCCCGTCGGCTTCCTTCTTTTTCTTCGTTGACACTGTGACTGTATCACCTTTTTTGACATCACCTCTAAGCATCGCCTCCGCAAGCACATCCTCCACATATGTCTGGATAGCCCTTTTGAGTGGTCTTGCTCCGTACTTCTTGTCATAGCCTTTTCCAAAGATATATTTCTTTGCATGGTCGGTGAACTTAAGCTCAATATCCATCTGTGTCTGGACACGGTTCTTAAGTTCCTTTAACATAAGTCCGGTTATATCCTTTACATTTGCCTCGCTCAGGGCATGGAACACGATTATGTCGTCTATTCTGTTCAGGAACTCCGGCTTGAAGGTTCTCTTGAGCTCATCCATTACATTGCTCTTCATCTTCTCATGTTCCTTTGTCTCATCGCTTACCGTGACAAATCCAAGCTGCTTAGGGTCAACTATACCCTGTGCCCCTGTATTGGAGGTCATGATTATGATGGTGTTCTTGAAATCCACCTTTCTTCCCTGGGAATCCGTTATGTGTCCGTCATCAAGTACCTGAAGGAGAATGTTGAACACATCGCTGTGAGCCTTCTCTATCTCGTCAAACAGCACAACAGAATACGGATTGGTCCTGACCTTCTCACTGAGCTGTCCGCCCTCCTCAAAGCCTACATAACCCGGAGGTGAACCTATCATCTTGGACACGCTGTGCTTCTCCATGTACTCCGACATGTCAACTCTTATCAGGGCATCCTCACTTCCAAATACTATATCTGCAAGAGCCTTGGAAAGCTCTGTCTTACCGACACCTGTAGGTCCGAGGAACAGAAATGATCCCATCGGCCTCTTCGGATCCTTAAGTCCGACTCTGCTTCTCTTGATAGCACGTGATACGGCTGTAACAGCCTCCTCCTGGCCAACTACCCTCTTGTGAAGTTCACTCTCAAGGCGTTCAAGCTTCTTTGACTCCTTCTCCGTGAGCTTGCTCACAGGGATCTTGGTCCACACGGACACAACATCCGCAATATCGTTCTCCTGAACTGTGATATTTCTCTGGCTGGAAGACTGCTTTCTTGCATTCTTCTTTGCAAGCTCCTTCTGTCTCGCGCTCACCTCTGCCGCCGCCTCTATATTGCCAGCCATGAGTGCCTTCTCCAGATCGTCGTTGAGCGTTGTAAGCTCAGCCTCCACAGCCTTTTTCTTCTCATAATTATGTCTGTCCGATGAGAATCCGAGCCTCTTTCTGGAGCATGCCTCATCCATAAGATCTATGGCTTTGTCCGGCAGGAATCTGTCTGTTATATATCTGATGGACAGATCCACCGCAGCTTCAACCGCATCATCGCTTATATCGACATTGTGATGCTGCTCATAGCATGGTCTGAGTCCCTTGAGTATCTCCACTGCCTCATCCCTTGTAGGCTCATCCACGTACACCGGCTGGAATCTTCTCTCAAGGGCCGCATCCTTCTCTATATACTTCCGATATTCGTTCAGAGTCGTAGCACCTATCATCTGGATCTCGCCGCGTGACAGGGACGGCTTCAGTATATTGGACGCATCTATTGCACCCTCGGCACCGCCTGCCCCTATGAGTGTGTGAAGTTCATCCACAAACAATATGATATTGCCATCCGATATGACCTCTCCGATGACCTTCTTTATCCTGTCCTCAAACTCTCCTCTGTACTTGGAACCGGCAACCATGCTTGAAAGGTCAAGCGAAAGAAGCCTTTTACCCTTTACAGTATCCGGCACTTCATCGTGGGCTATGAGATATGCTATGCCCTCCACAACAGCAGTCTTTCCAACACCCGGCTCTCCGACCATACATGGATTGTTCTTCATTCGTCTGCTGAGTATCTGCATGACTCTCTCTATCTCTTTTGTACGTCCGATGACCGGATCCATATTGCCCATCCGTGCTTCCTGTGTCAGATCTCTGGAATACTGATCCAGTGTAGGTGTGGATGTCTTGCTCTTATTTCTCGACTTTTTCAGTGCTGCATATTCTCTCTTTACCGTATTCGCATCGCTTCCACAGGCCAGAAGTATGTCTGTGTACACCTTCTGGATATTTACATTCTCTGATGCCATAAGCTTTACAGCTACACAGTCTGTCTCCTTTATAAGTGCCAGAAGGATATGCTCTGTTCCCACCTCCTGGGAATTGAGTCTTCTCGCCTCATACTGTGAGTCATCGAGAATCCTTCTTGCGCTCATCGTATATTTGTCTCTCTCCCCTGTGACTACTCCACCGGGTTCCAATGTATACTTCAACGCATCTATGATCTTAACTATATCCAGACCATTCTCGTTCAGAATACTGTACGCTGTTGTATCTGCTACAGATGCCAGTGCAACGATAAAATGCTCGCTTCCGACAAAATTCTGTCCAAGCTTCCTCGCCACCCTGTTTGCCTCTTTTATAACTATGTCAGATTCTTTGCTGTACGGTAATTTCATTCAGTCCACCTCAAATCTAAATAATCTAGGATTTTATGCGCTTCATTATAGCATATATATTACAGGAATACAAAAGAGGTTTTGAGACAAATTCTCTCAAAACCTCTTCCGTAAATATATATCTATAGATTACTGCTCGTCTATAGCCTTACCTATATCATGTCTCATGTACTTGTTGTCAAATGTGATCCACTCTGTCGCAGCATATGCATTCGCACGAGCCTCGAAAAGATCCTTGCCCTTTGCTGTAACACCGAGTACACGGCCGCCATTTGTCACGATCTGATCACCGTCAAACTTTGTGCCGGCATGGAATACAAAGTAGTCATCCTTGCCGTCAAACTTCTCAAGTCCATGTATAGGATAGCCCTTCTCATATGATACAGGGTATCCGTCTGATGCAAGAACTACGCACACTGCCGCATTGTCCTCAAACTGAAGATCAACTTTATCAAGTGTTCCGTCGATACATGCCTCCATGACATCGATAATATCATTCTTCATACGAGGAAGAACTACCTGAGCCTCAGGATCGCCAAATCTTGCATTGTACTCGAGAACCTTAACACCATTTGGTGTCATCATGAGTCCGCAGAACAGAACTCCCTTGAACTCTCTGCCCTCTGCCTTCATGGCAGCCATGGTTGGCTTGTAGATGTTCTCCATGCAATACTCGTCTATCTCTTTTGTATAGAAAGGACTTGGGGAGAATGTTCCCATTCCGCCTGTGTTGAGTCCCTGATCTCCATCCTTTGCTCTCTTATGATCCTGTGCTGAAGTCATAGGCTTGATCGTTGTTCCATCACAGAAGCAAAGGACTGATACCTCACGTCCTGTCATGAACTCCTCTATTACCATGGTATTTCCGGCCGAACCAAAGTGCTTGTCAAGCATGATCTCCTTGACGCCTGCCTTTGCCTCCTCAAGGTCATTACATATGAGAACACCCTTGCCGAGTGCAAGTCCGTCAGCCTTTAAAACTATAGGGAATGTGGCTGTCTCAAGGTACTTGAGCGCTGAATCGGCATCTGTAAAGTTCTCATAAGCCGCTGTAGGTATGCCATACTTCTTCATGAGATCCTTGGAGAACGCCTTTGAGCCCTCTATGATTGCTGCATTTGCACGAGGTCCGAATGCTCTGATACCGGCTGCCTCAAATGCATCGACCGCACCTGCAACAAGCGGATCATCCGGCGCAACAACAACCAGATCGACTGCCTTATCCTTTGCAAATGCAACCAGCTTGTCAAAATCCATCACACCTATATCAACGCACTCTGCAAGTGCTGCGATACCTGCGTTGCCAGGTGCACAATATATCTTGGATACTTTATCACTCTTTGAAATACTTGTAACTATAGCATGCTCTCTTCCGCCGCTTCCTACTACCAATACTTTCATGGATATTCCTCCTAATCTTCTACAACTGCAATTCCATCTTCAACATGTACTTTGCCATGGGCGATCTTGTCTATAACCGCAGGCAGAAGCTTCCACTCAGCCTGTTCCATCACACGCTGCTGCAGAGCTTTCGGTGTATCACCATTCTGTACTGCAACTGCCTTCTGCATGATGATCGGACCTGTGTCAGTGCCTTTATCTACAAAATGGACCGTAGCTCCCACTACCTTGACACCTCTTGCAAGGGCTGCCTCATGAACTTTAAGTCCATAGTAGCCTGTTCCGCAGAATGCCGGTATGAGTGATGGGTGTATGTTGACTATCTTATTCGGATATGCATCTATCACTATCTCAGGTATGACCACAAGATATCCTGCGAGAACTATAAGATCCGCTCCGGTCTCCTGAAGCTTTGCGAGAAGTGCTTCGTTGAATCGAGCTCTGTCCGCGTAATCCTTAGGGCTTACGACCTCCGCTGCTATTCCCACCTTCTTCGCCCTCTCAAGAGCAAATGCATTCTTATTGTTGCTTATGACCGCAACTATCTCCGTATCTGTTATGACTTTATTATCTATGGCATCTATGATGGCCTGAAGATTGGTTCCGCCGCCTGATACCAGAACTGCAACCTTTAGCATAAGTCTACTCCCTTTTCACCAGCTACAACTGTACCGAGAACAAATGCCTTGTCGCCGGCAGCTTCTATAGCTGCAATAGTCTTATCTGCATCTGCAGGGTCTATAGCAAGACACATACCAACTCCCATGTTGTATGTGTTGTACATCATATGCTCATCTATATCGCCTTTCTTTGCGAGAAGCTTGAATATAGCCGGTACCTCATATGAATCCTTCTTAACCTGAGCACGAACTCCGTCTGGAAGCATTCTTGGGATATTCTCATAGAATCCACCACCTGTGATGTGACTGCATCCCTTGATCGTAATGCCTGCATCCTTCACTGACTTGAGAGCCTTTACATAGATTCTTGTAGGCTCAATAAGTGCCTCACCGAGTGTCTTGCCAAGCTCGTCGTAATATGTATCAAGAGATTCCTTTGTCATCTCGAAAACCTTTCTTACAAGTGAGAAACCGTTGCTGTGCACTCCACTTGAAGCGATACCTATAAGTGTATCTCCAGGCTTAATGCTCTCTCCTGTAATAAGATCCTTCTTCTCAACAACACCTACTGCAAATCCTGCAAGGTCGTACTCATCCTCAGGCATAAGTCCCGGATGTTCTGCTGTCTCACCACCTACGAGGGCAGCTCCTGACTGGTTGCATCCCTCTGCAACGCCGCTTACTATAGTTGCAATCTTCTCAGGATAGTTCTTGCCACATGCTATATAGTCAAGGAAGAAAAGTGGCTCTCCACCAGAGCATGCGATATCATTCACACACATTGCCACTGCGTCGATTCCGATGGTGTCATGCTTGTCCATAATATAAGCGAGCTGAACCTTTGTTCCGCATCCATCTGTTCCTGACAGAAGTATAGGCTCTTCCATATCCTTGATCTTAGCGAGACTGAAAGCTCCTGCGAATCCACCAATTCCGCCAAGTACCTCGGGTCTCATGGTTGTCTTGATGTGCTTCTTCATAAGCTCCACAGACTTGTATCCAGCTTCAATATCTACTCCGGCATTCTTGTAATCCAATTTCTTATCCTCCTGTTATCTGTTTTGTACAAGGTGCACCGGCACCTTTTCAAATATTCCAATAAATTATAGATTATATCGAATACTTTGTAAAGATTGAGATGATTACAAATTGATAATGTGGTGAACGTGTGGTATAATCACAATATATTGTGATTATAGCTATCCGCAATATATAACAGTCGATTATACTACAGCAAAAGCAGTTACTAAAGGAGCACCCGCATGACCAACAACAGATTGAACATCGGTATTTTTACATGTCATATTGATAACGATTACGCAACAGAGGTTTGCAAAGGAGCTGAATACGCAGCAAAGGAACTTGACTGCAATCTCATCGTATTTCCGGGCATGTTTCTGAATGCCTCCTTTTATGATCCTGCCAATCAACTGTATGATTACCAGTATAATTCGATTTTCTACTATGCACATCCTGAGTGTCTGGACGCACTTATCATCTCCGTCGGAGCTATATCATCTCTGTTATCGGAGAAGGACATGAATTCTTTCCTTTCCCATTTTGATGGAATACCTATCCTCACACTGGAGGAGAAGCTTCCGGGATATCCATGCATCAGAACAGACAATTCAAAAGGAATGAGGGATGCCATAGAACATCTCATAAAAGAACACAAGAGAAAGCATATATGCTTTGTTGCCGGCAAGGAGGACAACACCGACAGCAATCTCAGGCTTAAGATATACAGGGAGGTTCTCTCTGAAAATGGTCTTGGCGTTGAGGATCGCATGATAATACACGGCGACTTCGCGGAATACTGTCAGGAGGAGACTGCACAGCTTCTGGATGCCAACCCTGATGCGGATGCCATCGTATTTGCAAATGATCACATGGCAATAGGCGGTTACGCAGAGCTCAAGGCCAGAGGAATACGCATAGGAGAAACCATGTCGGTCATCGGTTTTGACGATTCACCATCTTCAGTCAACATGGATCCACCACTCACAACAGTCAATATCAATTCCTGTGAGCTCGGTTTCCGTGCAGTGTATGCGGCGGTGAGACTTGCCCAGACCGGCAACATGAAATCCGAGGCTTTGGATTCCCGACTTATAAACAGAGTGTCCTGCTGCTGTCATCTGTGCACAGAAAGTGACCTGATGAAGGATGGCAGACATTTGCTGGATCTGGATATACCAGACATCATCGATATTCTTGATGGCCGTCTCTTCGGTGAGATTGCAGATTCATTCTACGCATCCAAGGTCATGTCCGCCTACAACAGGATACTCATTGATATAGTATCCGTGATCAAGAGCGACATAGATACGGAGTACCCACAGAACAAGATCATCGATGAACTCAAATGTATTCTCGAATCTGACCTGACCGATTTTTATTCTGTCCAGAAAACAGCATACATGTTCCGTGAACTGGCTTCCATCTTCTCAAGCTGTAAATTGTCTGCAGCCAAGAGTCTCCAGTTCAACAGACTTAACACGACCATAACCAACACCATATCACTCTTCATCTCGAATCAGCTTTACAACACGATATACGAGAACAAGATGATGGGCTGGTCATCAATATACATAACCCGTGACACCCTGACATACGGCGAGGATCTTGGCAAGACATACACATCCATCCTCCACAAGCTTCAGGGGCTGAATTACGAAGGAGCTTACATTTACACCTACGACGATCCTGTGCGCATCACAGACACGGGAAGCTGGATCGTTCCAAAGTCAGTCTTCCTTCAGGCTTTCTTCAACCCGAACAATTGTCAGGTGCTTTTCGGAGAGTCTAGAAGGGTTCCTTCTATAGAGATTTTTGACAACGAATATACATACTATGACAAGCGTTTTACATCCGTCATAGTTCCTATATTTACTAACGAGGATCAACACGGAGTGTTCATATGCAACACAGATGTGGCTCACTTCAGTTCCATATATTCCACCAGCCTGCAGCTCGGTGCAGCACTGAAATATATGTCGCTGCTCCGTGAGCAGAACATCACGCAGGAACAGCTCAGGATGTCTCTGAACGAGATCCACGAGAAGAACGAGCTTCTGAACCACCTGTCGACATCAGATGAGCTGACGGGTATATATAACAGACGTGGATTTATGGAGCGGGTTGAATACTATATCAACATTCCGTCAAACTGTGGAATGAAGGCCATACTTCTCTTCGCTGATATGGATTCACTGAAAGTTGTAAATGACAAATTTGGACACAAGGACGGTGACTTCGCCCTCAAGAACATCGCGAACATCCTGTCCCAGAGTTTTGGTCCACATGATGTCATCGGTAGAATAGGCGGCGATGAGTTCGTATGCTTTGCATTTATAGACGACTCCGATTACGTCACCGAAGTGCAGCGCAAGATCAAGGATTTCTCAGCCGAGCTGAACGCAACCTGTGGCAAGCCATACTTCATAGAGATGAGCGTTGGTGTTACTGAATTTGTCTGCGATGGAGAACAGACCATCGAGGATCTACTCTCACAGGCCGACACGGCACTTTACTCAAACAAAAGATACAAGAGAATGTCCATACTGAAGTAATCTTCAGTATCAGAACAAAGATATATACATAAAGAGAGACAGATATTTATTTCGACTGAAATAGATATCTGTCTCTTTTTGTCCTATAAGTCTTTTTTCATAATCGCCAGGCTGTCTATGCCTGATCCAGCGCTTCATTGAGCTTCTCTGTTCCCGGCAGGACAAATCTGCCCTTCTCGATGATCGGAACTTCAGTTCCATCCGGATGAACGGAATATATTCCTCCTATCTCATCGTAAGGTATTGTTATGTCTGTATGGCAGTTGAAATACGCCTTTGACACATCTGTTTTTCTCAGAATAGAACACTCATTGTCCTTTGCCACGATCTCCTTGCCATCAGGATTGTGGAGCACATTTTCCTCACTCCAGCTATAGCATGTATCTCCCACAGCAAAATGCGGTCCCATCTTCTCAACTATGAGGATAGGCAGTTTATACACTATGTCATATTTGTTTGCCATGACGTATGCTGTCGTATTTGTTCCTATTGCAAACTCTCCTATAGGAAGTGTATCCCTTCCGCCCAGAATATTCTCCTTTATATACGCCTTGTTCTTCTCCGTATCCGGATAGTTGTCACATGTATAGTCCGCTATTTTTCCATCCTCAAATGTAAGCTTGAGATTCACATATTTCAGGCCGTCCAGGAATACTTCACTTACGTTTAATATTCCGTGGGTTCCGGTGAGCTTCGGTGAAGTGAACACCTCTCCAACAGGTATATTCACATCGGCTACGCAGTTCTCAAAGTTGGTCTCCTTCGATGGATCTGTCATCTCGTGCATCATAACGGTCATATCAGTCACATTTGATCCCTGACCGACAACCCTCACGTGTTCAGCCTTATCAAGCTCATCTATCATACTCTGATGGATCGCCCTGAACAGATCATTGTCCAGTGTGTTGATCCTGACAGTATCCCTGAATATATCTCTGTATCTATCTCCGATCTCCGGCACAGGGTATGCTATTATAGTGAAGCTGCACTGATCCTGGGCTATATATTCATTTACGATCTGTGAACTCATTGTGCGGTATGAGATCACAGCCTCCTGCTGTTTCTTGTCGAGCACAGGATTCAGTTCACTGTTCTCCGGCTCAAATGGGTTCTCGCCGAACACCTCGACCACCGCAGGGCCCGCATATACTGAAGCCTCATAGGCCATATTCTTGTATGCCTGTCTGAGCACCTCCAGCTTTCTCTCCATGAGCTTCTTGTCCATGAAGAGTGCCTCATCCATCCTGTGATCGTACTCGAGCTGTCTGTTAGGAACGCTTGACGAATAACCTATCCTGTGTATAAGTCTCCTGTTGATCCTGTTTGCCGCATATCGGTAGCATATCGGCCTCAGACCCATCTGCTCAAACTGCAGTATCGCGGCTCTTATCATCCTCTCCTGTCCAAGGAAATATCGGATATTTACAGTTTTCTTCTTCGAGAGATCTATTCCGGCAGCCTCGAATCCCAGTCTGTAGCCCTCGGTGAATGTTCTTGCCATGGCCTCTATCTCTGAATCCGGCAGGGTACTCATGAAAATCGCCGTGTCGATCTCATTTTTTCCAACATACTCTCCATATCTGTACAGATACGTGACATCGCCCAAATCGCTGTTCATAATGATATCCGTCGCAAATGTGAGATCAGGGTCAAGCTGCTCTCTTATCCTGTACGTGATCCAGAACTCGGCATAATCGTTCTCAAAATAATACACAGCGGATTCCAGATCCTTCACGGAAAAATCATCCTGAAACATGAAATATATCTGGACAAACAGCTCCGCAAACAAAGTTATGTCAACCACTCTGCCCTCAAATGCGTACACTGTCATTCCTCTTATCTCGTTGTACACAAACCCCATAAGCTGGGCGATGCGCTTTATCTCCTCTTTGTCACGGGTGTAATCCTTTGAAAACTCACCCATGATATATCTGTAATTTGCATAGCTTCTATTGTAGTTGTCTCCCAATATGTCATTGTACAGCCCATGGTTCATCGCCTGAAGCTGATCAAGGCTCCTGTCTGGCAGTGCGTCATTTTTTACCAGTTCCAGAACATCTCCTATTCTAGCTATAAATCCGGCAACATGACTGAAATAATCTCTGTACGGCTCCTTTACCAGTGATTCATGGATTATCTGTCTCACACGTTCCATGATAAGCTCATAGCGTTCTTCTATATCATCATATTCTTCTGTAAGATTCTTATAATAATTCATCGCATGCCCTTTCTATAATCCCATCAATAAAAATATAACAGACGCTCCAAGAACTATAACATTAAGTATGATCGCCATCTTCTTGTTTGTTATACCTCCGTTGTCCGCCCTGTAGCCTATGGCCGAGAATATCAGGCCTGTAAATGCCATCAGCATCGCGCTGACCATGAGGACTCCGTACACCCTCTGTACCTTTCCCTGGGTAAGTATGGATTTTATGATGGATATGACCACAAACACTCCGCCAAATCCGCCCAGAAAGTATCCAATTATGGTGTCCGTCGGCAGACCCGGTGTCGAAACTTTGAATTCCTTACTTCTTTGCATGATATCTCCTGATAAGTTTTGCTGTAACGTAATATATACAATATCCTATGACTCCACCAAGCGTATTCATGATGATGTCATCGATATCGAACACACCCAGTTTGGTTATGTACTGCACCGTCTCTATGACAAGTGTAAATCCCAGAGAGTACAGCAGAGCCTGTACAAATGTCGTGTTCTTATTTCTCGCCCATCTGAGCAGCATACCAAACGGTATAAATGCGATTATATTGCCATAGAGATTCAGAAATACACTCATTGGCGACATCTGATCCCCGTATGTGATAAACCGCTGTATTTCCTGCAGAGGGTGAAGATTGTATCTGCGTTCATCATATCCCCCTCTGCCAAACATATCGCTGAAAATAAGAAAGTAAACGATACAGATTATATAAAGCACAAACAACACAGAGCACACAGCCCTGAGTTTTTTTCTATCTATCTGCTTCAAAATATTACTCCTGTCAGGACAGGTCTGCAACTTTACGCATCTCCATTATTCTGTCAAGAAGCATGTCTGCACACTCTTCCTTTGACATCATCGGAAGTTCACTGATACTGTCCCTTGTAATGAGAGTGAGAACATTGGTATCAACACCAAATCCCGCCCCTGCGACCTTTAAATTATTTGCCGCAATAAGATCTATATGCTTTGAATCTATCTTCTTCCTTGAATTCTCTATGAGATCCCTCGTCTCCATGGAGAATCCGCAGATGATCTGATCCTGTATCCCCTTTTCAATTCTCTGATTTCCAAGTGCAAGCAGAATATCCTTCGTTCTCGAAAGCTTGATGCTCATGTCTCCATCAGCCTTCTTGATCTTGTGTTCTGCCACCTCTGCAGGCCTGTAATCAGCCACCGCAGCAGCCTTGATGATCACGTCCTGCTCTGTACTTCTGTCCATGACAGCCTCGTACATATCCTGAGCCGATGTTATGTCAACCACATTGACAAATCTCGGCGGTTCTATCTCCACCTTGCCTGTGACCAGGGTGACGTCCGCCCCTCTGAGCATGGCCTGTCTGGCAATGGCATATCCCATCTTGCCTGTGGAGTGATTCGTTATATATCTGACCGGGTCTATGGCCTCACGGGTAGGGCCTGCCGTAACCAGAAGTCTCACCCCGGCCATATCCTTTTCTTTCGCTATGGCCTTAAGGATATAATCCTGAAGAACCTCCGCATCAGGGAGCTTGCCCTTGCCTGTGTCTCCACATGCAAGGTATCCAGTTGCGGATTCCACTATCTCATATCCATATGACTCAAGCTTCTTTATATTGTCCTGTACTATAGGATTCTCTATCATTCCGGTATTCATGGCCGGTGCTATGATCTTAGGACATTTTGCCGGCATAATCGTTGTGCTGAGCATATCGTCTGCTATTCCCCCCGCTATCTTGCCGATTATATTGGCCGACGCAGGTGCCACCATGAACACATCCGCCCTCTTTGCCAGTGCTACGTGCTCCACGTTGAACTGGAAATTCCTGTCAAATGTATCGACCAGGCATTTGTTGCCTGTGAGCGTCTCAAATGTGATCGGATTGATAAAGTTTGTTGCGTTCTCCGTCATGATGACATGCACATCCGCATGCTTTTTCACCAGCATACTTGCCAGATTGGCTATCTTATATGCCGCAATGCTTCCTGTGACTCCGAGAACTACTGTCTTCCCTTTTAACATACTGTGTATTTTATCCTTTCTTCAAAGGCTGTATTCTATAACTCAGCTATAAAGTTGTCAATCAGTCTCGCCTTGCCGAACTTGACTGCCATTGCACAGAGTACATGTCCTTCTGCCTTCTCTATGGACTGCATGGTATCCATGTTGACCATCTCTACATAGTCGATAGTTGCAAGCGGTTCAGCAGAGATGAGCTTCTTCATCTCACCAACGATCTTCGCTGCGTCTCTCTCTCCGTCAGCTATCATGTCCTGACCAAGCTTTACGGCCTTGCTGAGAACTACTGCAGCCTTTCTCTCCTCTGGTGTGAGGTAGATGTTTCTTGAGCTCTTTGCCAGTCCGTCCGCCTCTCTTATGATCGGACAGCCGACTATCTCTATATCAAAGTTCAGATCCTTGACCATTCTCATGATGATGGCAAGCTGCTGGGCATCCTTCTGTCCAAAGTATGCTCTGTCAGGTGTAACTATATTGAAGAGCTTTCCTACAACTGTACATACACCCTTGAAATGTATTGGACGTGTAAGTCCGCAGAGTGCATTTGGAAGTCCTGTCATGTTGATGAATGACACGAAGCCGTCTGCGTACATCTCCTCAGGCTCCGGATTGAATATGATGTCTGCACCTGTGCTCTCACAGAGCTTTGCATCAGCCTCAAGATCTCTTGGATAGCTCTCAAGATCCTCGTTTGGTCCAAACTGTATAGGATTTACAAATACGCTTACAACTGTTCTGTCGTTCTGCTCCACTGACTTCTTGATAAGACTCTGATGTCCCTCGTGAAGATAACCCATTGTAGGAACAAGACCAACTGTAAGTCCCTGCTTCTTCCACTCTTTAACCTGCGCTCTTACCTCATCTATCTTCTTTAAAATTACCATGATCGTTTTCTCCTTTAGTATAACTTCTCTATTACTTCATCGTCTATCTTGTATGTGTGCTCAGGGCCCGGGAATGTTCCGGCATTTATCTCATCGATATAAGCCTTAACCGCACCTCTCATAACATCGCCCACATTTGCAAACTGCTTTACGAACTTTGGAACAAAGTCTGAATACATGCCAAACATATCCTGATTTACAAGCACCTGTCCATCGCAGTAACGGCCTGCGCCTATTCCTATGGTAGGGATGCTTACTGTCTCTGTGACTATCTTCGCAAGCTTCTCCGGTACGCACTCCATTACGAGCATGAATGCGCCTGCCTCCTCAACAGCCTTTGCATCCTCTATGAGCTTCTTGGCTGCAGCCTCTGTCTTGCCCTGCACCTTGAATCCGCCAAATGCGTTGATGGACTGTGGTGTGAGTCCAAGATGTGCACATACAGGTATGCTCGCCTTGACTATGGCGCTTATCTGCGGACACATGTCCTGACCGCCCTCAAGCTTCACCGCTCCGGCACGTCCTTCCTTCATTATCCTTCCGGCATTGACAACCGCGTCATACACGCTTGTCTGATAGGACATAAATGGCATATCTGTGATAACAAGAGCATTCTTTGCGCCCCTTGCCACCGCTGCACTGTGATGTATCATATCATCAACAGTTACAGAGATCGTGTCCTCATATCCGAGGATAGTGTTGCCCAGGGAATCTCCAACAAGAATAGTGTTGACTCCTGACTCATCCACGATCTTCGCCATGGTGTAATCATACGCTGTGATCATGGATATCTTCTTGTCTGTTCCCTTCATCTGCCTGAGTGTTGCCGTCGTGTTCTTCATAATTAAATTCTCCTATTCCGTTCAGTAGATGTATCAAACCGCTATAATCTCTGTCCGGGTGCTTTCTCTCTGCCACCGGCACAAGGCATCTGGACACCGCAGCATATGCGCTCCGTTCATCTCCGCTCAATGCATTCAGATGCTTTCTCACAGTTTCTGTATCGCATCTCTCAACAGGCCCTGTCAGGCTGTCAACCGTTCCCCTGTCAGCCGCAGCTTTCGCATTGCCGAGGAACAAAGGCACTATAGCCCTCTGTGCCTCCTCCGCCGAGAAGCCGCACTGTGTCAGAAGCTCCTGTGAAACCGCCAGCAGCCCTGTTACCAGATTGCTTGCAAACACCGCAGCGCCGTGATACTTCACCTTGTCGGTACCATCAATGCGCACACAGCTATTGCCGAGGGCTCTTATGACAGAACATACCTTATCGACATGTCTGTCATCTCCCTCAACTGTAAAAAATGAATTGTCCAGTTCTTTATAGGATTCGTACTTTGAACTTATTGCATACATAGGATGAATCGAATAACCAAAGGCTCCCGCCTCTGTTATACCTGAGAAAATATCTGATGTCATCGCCCCACTGGCGTGACAAATGATCCTGCCACGAATGTCAAGATCCTTTATACTCTTCCACACCTCTCCTATCTGTCCGTCAGGAACGGTGAGAAAAATAATTTCACTATACTCACACAGCTGCTCCAGGCTGTCGTACACACAGGTCTCGGTAAACTCTGCTGCAAGCTCCGCACTCTGTCTGCTGGCGCTAAAATATCCACCAACCTCCAGGCACAACGCTCCATCCGTTTTCTCTCTGACAAGCTCTCTCTTCTCTGCGATATACCTGCCAAATGTGAATCCGACTTTTCCAGCTCCAATAAATCCAATCCTCATACAATCACCTGCTTAAATCTGTTGTCAGTATCCGTGTATGCGCTTCCTGTGGAAGCATGATTCAGGTACAGCTTCTTTCGAATACCATCCATCCAACATACTAACATTCCACTTTTTAATTGTAAAGTTAGTACTTAAACTTTTCTATTACTTCTTCGTTAGCTTTCATGGCAGCCTTTTCCATGTCTCTACGCTCATCCTGAAGCTTTAATCTGACTGCCTCGTTGTTGACACCGATTATCTGAAGGGCAAGATATGCAGCATTCTTGCTTCCGTTTATCGCAACTGTTGCAACAGGGATTCCTGAAGGCATCTGAACGATAGAAAGAAGTGCATCCATTCCATCAAGAGTTGCGCCTGAGAGAGGTACTCCAATAACAGGGAGAACTGTCTGTGATGCCACAACTCCAGGGAGTGCTGCCGCCATTCCTGCAGCTGCGATTATGACCTCTGTTCCGTTATTGTTAGCTTCCTCGATGAATTCTGAAAGTCCTGCGTGTGCTCTGTGTGCTGAAAGGCATCTCACATCGACCTCCACACCGTAATTCTTAAGAATTGATACTGCCGGCTCAACCTTTGGCAGATCACTTGTTGATCCCATGATAATTGCTACTCTCATTTTTCATTTCCTCTTTTCTTGTTTATTTATATTGCAGCGCAGGCTTATTTTGCCTGCGCACTTTATATAATGTTAGATACTGTTGAGATACTGGTCTATCATCTCACTGGAGGTCTGGTAATCTCCGGTTCCCACATACTCCTTAAGTGCAGTGAAGAACTCTGTGTCTATATCTCCGTAGGAGTACCTGTCAATATCACGTATAAGGTCCTCCACAGGTTCGCGGTCCCCCGCTCTCAAGAATGCCCTGAGCTCCTTGAGCTTGCTCTTGTTTATTCCATCCCGGACTTCCTTCTCAGCAGGCTCCTCCACATGATTTATCTTTGACATGTACTTGTCTATCTGCTTGAAGAAGTCGTTCATCATAGCTATAAAATCGCGGGTATTATCGCGGGCATACTGCTGGTTTCCGATATTTATCGCAGACTCCAGGTTGGCCGCCTTGCGCTCGATTCCGTAAGCCCCGATATTTGCACTGCTGCTCTTGATGTCATGGATTATATTTTTGTACTTTCTCACATCGTCGTCTATATATTTTCTGAGCTGCTGTACCTCTTCCCGGTACTCATCCCTGTAATTTCTGACAAATGTGTTAAAGGTTCTGAAGCTTCCACCCATGGCTTTGACGGAATCTTCCACGGACACAAATCTTCCAAGCAGGACTGCATCCTCCATATAGTTGATGTCATCATCGGACTGGGAAAGCTCTGTGTCTCTCTCCTTTATCTTGTCCTCCGATATATAAGTCCTCAGCATGGATTCTGCCTGATCGAGCTCTATCGGCTTAACTATGACATCGTTGAAGCCCGATGTGAGTATCTCCTCTCTGGATGTCTCGACCGTGTTGGCGGACAGCGCAATGATAGGCATCTTCTTGTACTCCTCACCGTCAAGATTTCTCATCTCCCTGACGGTATCCAGTCCATCCATGACAGGCATAACAGTGTCGATAAATACCATATCGTAATTCTCCACCATGACCTTATCAAGTGCATCAAATCCCGATGTGGCTGTGTCGCACGCCAGACCATATGTATCAAATATGGTCTTCTCCACCTGTAATGCAAGCTCTGAGTCGTCCACTATAAGTATGCGGGCATCCGGCAGCCACAGATGTGAATTGGCATTTCTTCTCGCCATCTCCTTGCGCTTTCTCTCATTGTAGTTGACATAACTATAATCAAACACTGACTGCTTGATGCTGAAGCGTATGGTCGTTCCTGCGCCATATATGCTCTCTGCGCTGATGCTTCCATCCAGCATACGCACAAGCTCCTTGGCTATGGCAAGGCCAAGACTGACTCTAAACATTCCTATATCTGATCTCTCATAGGAATCATCCAGCTCAAACAATGTTCCAAGTCTCTCTTCCTTAACTCCAAGTCCTGTATCCGATATCTTGAAGTCCAGATATATCTCATCGTGATCCCTGTCAAATATTCGGGATATCTCAGTCTCCGGTTCCTCTATGAGCTCCGAGAATTCACTGACTGTGTAATCCTCGGCCTCCGCCTCATCTACATCCTCGTCAGCTCTTCTGGCTATACGCCAGTCAATGTCTATGCTTATATAGCCCTCTTTTGTAGTATTTGCGGACCATGCAAATATGTTCTCAAGAATCTCTCTCACCGCCGTCATATCTCCTATGAGTCCGTTCGGTATCTTGTCCTCAATGCTGACCTTGAGATCGATGAGATCACTGTTCACCATGGACTTGAATTCGTCGGAGAGCTCATCTATGAGATCCGAGGCAAAATACTGCTTGTACTCCGGCTCTATGATGTCGTCCTTGAGGTTTGAAAGCTTCGATATTCCATCGGACATATCGAGTATCTCTCTTCCCGCAGCATACATGGCACCGTACTGTGCATACTCATCACTCTGGGTATCCTGACAGTTTCTCATGGCAAGCTCTGAGATGGCGATTATGTTATTGAGTGGAGTCCTTATCTCATGATTAAGATAGTTTACATAATCATTCTTTGCCTGATTGGACTTCTCCGCCTCCTCACTCTTCTTGCTGAGCTCTTCCACCTGCTCGTTCTGTCTTCTGAGAAGCTTGAAGATACTTCTCGCAACAGCTATTCCCACTAAGATAAGAAGAACTATAAATATCACAAGGAGCATCTTTGCCAGATTCGTCTCGAAAAAACCAAGTTCCTTGTCTATGACAAATGTAAGCGGCTGTTCACACTCCACGCCGTCCGCATTTTTTGCAGTTAACATAAAACGGTAAGTACCTCCCTCAAGATTGGTGTACTCGACTTCCATCTTGTCAGTTCCCGTGAGCGTTCTCTTCTCGCTCTCAAAGCCCTCAAGGTAATACTCCACTGATATGTCAGCACGGTTTACATAACTAAGGACTGAGAACTTGATAGTTATTCTGTTGGTGTTCTTCGGCACATCTATCTGTCCGTCCAGATCTGAGAACTGATGCTCAGTTCCATCCACCTCTATGGAGGCAATACGAACCCTAGGAGCTACCTCGTTCACATACTCTGAATTGAGATTTATCCTGCACAGCCCTTCATCGCAGCACACATACACAACGCCTGTCTTTGACACATAGTTGGTTGATTTCTCTGTTATGTTGGATATTATTCCGTCGTTCTTCGTAAAGCTTATATATTCAGGTGAGGCATTGCTCAGTATATCCTTCTCATAATATCTGTATAAACCTCTGGAACCAAACATCCACAGGTATCCCTGATCGTCCATTATGAGATCGTATATACCGTTGGTGTTATCCACGGTGGTGACCTGTCTGACGGTTCCCTCCTGATAATACAGACCATTGTCCGTTCCTATCCACAAACCGCTGCTTCCGCGGACCATACTTGACACAACGCTCATCTTCTGGGTATCATCCAGCTTCATCTTGCCGACAGTATAATCCGTGTCAACTATAAACACGCCAGCGCCGTTGGAACCGGCATACAGCTCGCCGGTCTCGTCTGCGTACAGGCTGATTATGTCAGGGTTATCAAGTCCATCCAGTCTCGATATGCTCTTTACGACATCATCGCCCTCTATCACAGATATACCGTTCTCTGTTCCAACCGCCACCGTTCCCGGCTTTATCTCAGTTATACAGTTCACGGCATTGCTTATAAGTGATGACTCTCCACGGCTGTAGCTCTTGTACTGCCAGTTTCGGCTCACCTTTATTACACCATATATCTTATATGTAGCTATCCACAGATGATCGTCCGAATCCACATACAGATCTCGTATACTTATACCGCTGAGCTTTGATACGAGCTCATTGTCCGCACTCATCACAAGCTTGCCATTTGAATCTACGATATACAGACCTTCATCAGTTCCTATAAACGTGTTGCCATTGTAGCTCGTCACACAGTTCACGATGGAGCTGTCTATGCCGTACTTCATGGTGACATTCTGGAACTTGCTCCTCTCCAACTGAAGAATACCTTTTCTGTATGACGTAAACCAGTAATTGCCCTCAAAGTCTATGATCATATCGCTCATCGACTCGTTAAAGCTCAGTCCCCCGATGGCTGTCACATTACCCTTTGATGAGATATATCCAACACCGTCATCGGCAAGCGCCCAGATGTTGTCGCCATCCGAATATATCTTGTTGATTCCGTGAAGGCTGCCCGTGTTGATGATCTCATTCTTGCCGTCTGTTCCTATCTTAAGGATGCTGTATCCGGCGGATCCATAATATCTGTTGCCATTCTCGTCAACATACAGTGAATTTATATCGTCGACCCTGTACTCTGACTTGTTGGTTATGGAGACATGTCTTTCAGGATCAACGGTTATCAAAATATCATTATTGGCTATTGCATACACATAGTCCCCATGTCCTGATATATTTCCCACGCTGAGTCCTGACACGACATCATCAGCCAGAGCTTCCGCACCGTCAGATGACAGACGAAATATTCCCGACGAGGCCGCTATCCACAGATTCTTGTTATCGTCCTCGTACATGGCGTTGATGGTCGACACACCCAGATTGTACATCTCGGAAACTCTCTGAAAGGTTCCGTTATCATACATGTAGAGTCCATAGTTGTCCGTTCCAACATACAGCTTCTCATCACTTGTGAGATAAATGCAGTTGATCGAATATTTCGTGGCATCCTCGTCACCGTCCAGTGAGAACAGTGTAAATTCACTTCCGTCATACCTGTAAAGTCCGTTGTCCGTACCTATCCATATGTATCCACTCACAGACTGGCACACACAATTTGCCTCTCCACTGTCAAACCCATCGGTATCGGAGAATGTCCTCTGGTTATAATTTGATGTAAAATCCTCATCTGCAAACACACTAAGCCGTGGCCACATCACTGTCGCCACGGCAAGTATTATCACGTATATGATAAGTTTCTTTTGATGATCTCTCATTTTTTCCTCCGAAGATATGTCCGCTCCTACGCCTCTTTGAGGAATGCAACATATCCTTTCTTGGTCTCATATATATCTGCCTTGGATGTCACTTCCCATGGTGCATGCATGTTGAGTACAGCCACGCCACAGTCTATTACCTCCATACCATACAGTGAAAGTATATATGCGATGGTTCCGCCGCCACCGACATCTACCTTGCCGAGCTCGGCTGTCTGGTATGTGATCTCCGCATCATCCATGATCTTTCTTATAGCCGCCATGTATTCTGCATTTGCGTCATTTGATCCTGACTTTCCTCTTGATCCTGTGAACTTGTTAAATACCATTCCCTCACCGAAGATAGCCGCATTCTTCTTGTCAAATGCTGACTCAAATGTAGGATCAAAGCCCGCAGATACATCCGATGACAGCATCCTTGACGATGCAAGACATCTTCTGAGTGAGATCTCTGAGAAGCCACCCATGGCGTTCATGATCTCAGCTACAGTATTCTCAAAGAAGTGTGACTGCATTCCTGTTGCTCCAACACTTCCTATCTCCTCCTTGTCAGTGAGCAGACAGCAGGTCGTCTTCTCCGGATCGTCAGCCTCAAGCATGGCGACAAGGGATGTGTATGCACACACTCTGTCGTCCTGGCCATATGCCATGATCATACTCTCGTCTATACCGCAGTTTCTTGCCTTTCCAGCAGGAACGATCTCGAGCTCTGCTGAGAGGAAATCCTCCTCCTTCATATTGTACTTCTTCTCAAGGAGCGCAAGTACAGCTTCCTTTACAGCCTCCTTCTCCTTGCCCTCAAGCGGTCTGCTTGCAAACAGTATGTCAAGCTGCTCTCCCTCTATCACTGAATCCGCTCTCTTCTTGAGCTGCTCCTGAGAGAGATGTATGAGAAGATCTGTAACACAGAATACCGGATCATTCTTGTCCTCTCCTATGTTCACTGTCATAACGTCACCATTTGTCTTTGCAACAACACCGTGTATGGCAAGTGGGAGTGTTACCCACTGATACTTCTTGATTCCGCCGTAATAGTGAGTGTCGAGATATGCAAATCCGCCCTTCTCATAAAGCGGATTCTGCTTCACATCCATTCGAGGGGAATCAATGTGTGCACCGAGTATGTTCATGCCCTTCTCAAGCTTCTTCTTTCCTATATTGAACATAGCGACCGTCTTGTTCATCCACACGGCATACACTTTATCTCCAGCTGCAAGGCTCTCCTTGTTCTTAATGATCTTCTTCAGATCTCTGTAGCCGTGATCCTCTGCCTGTCTGACGATCTCTTTAACGCATTCTCTCTCTGTCTTGCCATTGTCAAGAAATTCCCTGTAGTCCTTACACAGGCTCTCCAGCTCCTTTATCTCATCCTTCTTGTATTTGTTCCACGCATTTTTCTGTGCCATTTTCATTGCCTCCTGTTAATAACTGTACACATCAGTGTCTATATTCCACGCACTCCTTCGCATAGTAATACTGCGCAGGATAACGAGTATAGCTCCCATTATTATAAAGAAAATAATATATACTGCATATGACGGGATCATTGTAAACTTGAAAACAAGATATCCTGCCACACACAAAACAATTGCTATAACAATTGCAATAGCCATATTAAAGAATGCATTCAGATTGCCTCTGAGCGCACCGTATTCATCCTCCCAGTCAAGCTTCGGATGTGTTGAATCGAGAAGCACACCTGTGTATGTGCAAATGCCCGAGCCGAGGATTCCCAGCACAACATAATACACACTGTCTATAACACTACACTCCATATATATACAGAGGATAACCGTGGTAACCGCGATCGTCACTCCGCTGAACAGCATGCTAACCCAGACCTTTGCGCGGATCTGGAGATCATATGTCATCGGGATGTGCTTTATAAATGATATATGGCTTCCCTCTCTGGTGAACGCCGTGGATGCGATACTGTTCATCGCTGTTGCAAAGAATGCCAGGGCGATGACCGCAACCAGCATGACCATGTCAGCCAGGAAAAGCCCTCTTCCAAATGTGTCTCTGAATGCCCTGATCGAATCCGCAGTTGCAGGTATATTGAACAATGCCACAACGAGTATCGGCCATATCAGGTTGACCACAACGCAATACTTCCTGTATGCCGGAGTCCTCACCAGTGTCTTTATCTCCTTTGCCATATATGATCTGAACGGTGTCTTTATGGCAAAGTCCTGCAGCCCGACAACTTCCTTCTGGCGGCGTCCTGACCTTCCGGTGGATGACACAAGGTATACGCCCCTGAGGTACAGCAGATTTCCAAGGAAAAACAGAAGTGCCACACAGCCAGCGTTCACAAGCACAAAGAGCAACATATACACAATGTTGTTACTGCCCAATGCCTTCAGGAACAGCGGAACCGTGAAAAATATATTGTTCATTACCTTTATGAATATATTGTCACCATTTTTAAGGCTGTCTATGTAATTATTTATATTCACAGAGTCCATCTGTGCAAATGACCATATGAAAAGGCCTGCAAACACTACAACCGCAAGTCCCACCATGAAGTCCACATTTCTGAGCAGTTTGAGTCTGCTGAAAAACGCCATGACTATCAGTGCAAATATACCACAGTACACCAGCGGCAGAACCGGAAGTAAAAATACGCCAAGTAATGAGGTTATCACGGATACCGGCTTTATCTCTGCGGCTACAAAGTAACCGATAAATCCACAGAAGAGAACCATAAACTCCATGACGCTCTCGGCAAAATATGCGTGTGTAAACTTGGCGGCCACAAGCTCTGCCGGTTTCACAGGCAGCGGCAGTAAATGATCAAGATCAGATGAAAAATAAAGCAGATTGAATATGACCATTATACTGAATATAACGCCGAACACCGACATGAGCTGGATAACGAGGTTGAGTCCCTCTGTACAGCCTCCCGCCTCCATGAGTGCTGCAGTCATTATGTAAACTATAAATCCCACAACGATACAGCACGGGATCATGATACAGCACATGGCGATGATTCCCATGACCTTATATGCCTTTGCCTTGTCCCCGTGCTCCGGCATCTCCATATCATTATTCCTGCTTATCATACTGAGCAATATCCTAAAATTCTTCATGCGTCATCTCCACAAATATCTCTTCAAGAGATTTGTTCCTGTGCTGTGTCTCAAGCTCATCCAGAGTTCCCTGGTATATATCCTTTCCCTTTCTTATCATGATTATCTTGTCGCAGAGCTTCTCTGCAACCTCGAGAACATGTGTTGAAAAGAATACACAGTTTCCTGCGTCGGCATGTTCACGCATCATCTTCTTGAGCTCATATGCCGCATTCGGATCAAGTCCCGTCATAGGCTCGTCGAGTATCCATACAGGTGGATTGTGCACAAGCGCAGCTATGACCATCATCTTCTGGCGCATACCGTGGGAATAGCTGACCATCTGTCTGTTCAGGCTGTCCTCCATACCAAAGCGTTCAGCCATCTGCTCTATCCTCTGCTTTCTCTCGGTGGTCGATACTCCATATATATCAGCGATGAAATTGACATACTCAAGTCCCGTAAGTCTGAGAAATATATCAGGATTGTCGGCTATATAACCCATGGACTGCTTGGCCTCCATCGGCTTTTCTCTCATATCGAAACCATTTATCTTTACTCTGCCCTCCGTCGGCATAAGTATACCTGTCAGCATCTTGATGGTAGTTGTCTTACCCGCACCATTCTGTCCAACAAATCCTACTATCTCACCCTTGTGTATATGGAAACTGAGATCATCAACTGATACAATGTCTCCGCCATACACCTTCTTAAGATTCTCCGCTATTATCATGCGCATGTCCTTTCATCACTATATCGTTTTTGCATACCCGGTCTTATTATATCAATTCAGCGTACGGTTTACAAGTTTACCGTTGTATCAAGACAGAATGAATATATGACCTTCTCCTTAACCTTCATGCCGGTGAGCTGTTCAAGCACATCGGCGTATTTGTCGAGCTGGACATGGTATCTCTTAACCAGCTCCGACGCATCCTTCACGCTGTCTGTCTTGTAATCCAGAAGAACTATGCCACCATCCTCCTCGAAGTAGGCATCTATGATTCCCTGTACAACTATCGTCTCGTCTCCGCAGTCCTTAAGTGAGCCCATTATTTCTCCGGGCTTCATCATCATGTAGAACTGTCTCTCACGGTACAGTCTGTCCGACTTGCCCGCAGCCGCCATGCGCTGTCCTATCTCACTGTGTATCATCTTATATATCTTCTTTGGTCTTATCCGCTCTCTATACAGCTCATCAAATAACCCAAGCTCAAACACTCTGTCGACATCCTTCTCTGCATCCGCAACAGTTTTCCCTGAGAAGTCTGCAAGCTCCATGATCTTGTGATAAATGTTTCCTATCTCATTTCCATGGACTATCCTCTCCTCACTCATGAATGCTGGGATTGGGACCTCACTTCTGGCACTGTACTCCCTGCTGGTTAGGATATCCGGTGTAATGGCATCCTCACCGTGCGCCTGAAGTCTTTTTATCTCGGTTATGGACATCTTGCTCTTAAGCCCCGAATGTCTGTAGCCATACCTGAATTCCAGTCCGTTCTTCACATGGTCATAAAGTTCTTTGTCGAGCTTCGCTTCAGAGGCTTCCACTGTCATATTTTCTGCTTCATCCTGATCAGTCTCAGGAGACATAAAGCTGTCGGCCTCCACCTCGATGCTCTTCACATGATCGCACTCTCCCACATATCTGAGCGCGGTATATATCCAGGCGGCATAGCCATTTGCTTTCATGATAGATGCATAATTCATCCTGTCTCCGATTATATACATATCACAGGCTGCCTTGAATTTATCTGCATCCTTCACGCACCCGGTCATGTACAACTTTTCCTTTGCCCTGGTTAACGCCACATACAGGACTCTCATCTCCTCGGCATAGGTCTCCGCAACGATATTCTTACTCATTATCCGCTTGAAAAATGTCATTCTTCTGGCTCTTGTTCTGAGGTCGACCTGGTCGCACGCCAGATAATGATCCTGGTGGACAAGCACATTTGATCTGGTGTCCATCAGATTAAACTCCTTGCCGAGCCCAGACACAAATACAACAGGGAACTCCAGTCCCTTGCTCTTGTGCATGGTCATGACTCGGACGACGTCCTCATTCTCACTGACCACATCAGCCTCTGCAAAATCCAGATCATTTGTCTTGAGCTCATCAACATATCGGATGAAGTTGAACACGCCCTTGCTGTTCTCCTCGAAATCATCCGCCTTCTTGATGAGCATGTCGATATTCGCCTGGCGTCTTCTTCCCATCGGTCTGGCACCGACAAACCAGTAAAATCCGGTGGTGTCCAGCACGTATCTTATTATGTCGCTTATGGACATATAATTTTTATTCTTCTTGAGATAGTCAAGCATGCGGAGGAATTCCCACAGTCTGTCCACAGCGTGTTTTTTCTCGCCCACATGGGTGTCCATATAATCTATGACCTTGTCATAAAGTCTGGCGTTCCAGTCCATGCCGTTCTTCTCGTATCTGCTGCGGTATTCACCCACTATAACCGCAAGCTCCTCCTCATCAAGGCCCACCAGTGGCGACCTTAAGACAGCAGCCAGGTCGTAATCCACGTAGCTGTTATCAACTATGGAGAGCATGCTGACCAGTGTCCGTATCTCAGCAGCATCAAAGTAGCCACTCTCACTCTCAATATACAGAGGTATGCCCTTCTCCTGAAATACCCTGTCAAATATGGTGGATGCTGTGGACACACTTCTAAGCAGTATGACGATATCCTTATATCTGACAGGTCTCCTGTCAGCACCACTTCCAACATACAGAGGTTCACTTCCGTCAACAATATCACGTATCTTACCGGCGATATAATTCGCCTCAACCTCAGGATTGCCATACTCCTCAGATACATCCGCTTCTCTCATATTGTTGTCTATGAGTATGAACTCTGATACAGGGCCATGATCCACATCATCCGGCTCCGTCATCCCTTCTCCGTCACTTATGGCAAATCTGGAATTGAGCTTTGCGCCCTCATCGTACTCTATGTCTCCTATCTCTCGCCTCATGAGCTGGGCAAATATTGAGTTCACCGTCTTTAACACATTTATCTCACTTCGGAAGTTTCTGGTCAGCAGTATGCTGTTGCCATCTATGTCCGGGTCCGCTATGTCAGCATCACCCAGCCTGCGGTAGCTGTCATACTTCTCTATGAACAGATCGGGTCTCGCCATTCTGAATCTGTATATGCTCTGCTTAACATCGCCGACCATGAATGTGTTGTGGATATCCTCACCGTGTCCCGACACACTTGCCAGAATGTATTCCTGCAGAAAGTTACTGTCCTGATACTCATCTATAAGTATCTCCCTGTAGCGCCTTGAGACTTCCTTTCCAATCTCTGAAGGGACAGCCCTGCCATCCTCTATTCCATCGCAAAGTATCCTGAACGCGAACTCCTCTATGTCGTGGAACTCGAACATATTCTTGTCCATCTTGACCTTCATCAGCTCATCCATATAAAGCTCAGTGAGCTTCAAAAGTGATGATATCACTGGCTCAGTCATGGCTGCCTGCCTCAGAATGTCATCCACATCCAGGACGACCGAAACTATGTCGTCTATGATCGACTTATACACATCCCGCCTTGATTTGACAAATTCCTTCTTCTCCGGGTCAGCTCCACCGCCCGGGTTCACAAATCTGTCAAATGCATAGCATATACTCCGGCCCTGGGCATCCTTCTCCATCTTGAGTCCCTCCGGTCTCAATGACGATCTGTATATATCTCTGAGTTCAAACAGGTCAACATGCAGGTCGTCTTCCCCGCCACAGCTTCTGAGCATGTGTGTTATCAGCTCAACATCCTTATCCACACGGAGTCCGTACGCCTCAAGGCCATACGCCTCCGTTGCATATTTCTGGCACTCCCTGACCATATCATCCGCAGTTCTGAGCATCATGTACACCCTGTCCGCAAATGTTCTGACCATCGGAAGCCCCACGACTTCTCTTCTCTTCTCCTCCTCAGTGGATGATGTATCCACGACAAATTTCATGGCATCCGCCGCCTGCGCAAGCCATTTTTTCGGCTCCGGATAGCTGGATATAACCTTTATTATCCTCTCAACGATATCCGGCACGGCACTGTCACTCTCATTTCTCGCAAACGTCATTATCAGCCTGTCGAAACCGGGCACGACCGATTCATCCTCATAGCACATCTCCATGACCTGATCCATCACGTCGCGCTTTATGATCTTCATCTCCGTGTCGTCCGCTATGCCAAATGCACAGTCAAGCTCCACCCTCGCAAAGTATTCCTTCACTATCCTAAGGCAAAAGCTGTCTATGGTGCAGATGTCAGCATGGTTGATCAATGTCATCTGCTTTATAAGATGCTCGTCATATTCGCCCTTCGCCATCATCTCATCTATCTTTTTCTGCAGTGCCTGTCCTATCTTCTCCTTCATCTGGGCCGCTGCCGCATTTGTAAATGTAACGACAAGAAGCTCATCCACAGATACCGGCTCGCTTCCCTCTATTCTGTCACCACGCGAATTTCTTCCGGCCACCATCTCTATGATACGCTCCACGAGCACCGCCGTCTTACCTGACCCCGCCGCTGCAGATACAAGAAGATTGCCATGCCTTGTGTCGATGACATGCGCCTGCTGGTCTGTCCACTTTATTCCATTGTCAGTCTTCATATCTTTTCCCATGTCATCATTCCTCACTCATCTCTATATCGAACTCAGCAGCTCTCTTCACTATCTGTTCAGACAGTTCCCTCAGCTCCTCAAGATGCGCCCTCTCCTCCGCAAGCTTCCTGCCGGTGCTCTCGAGAGTATCCCTCATCTTCTGTGTTGCCTTATCGCCGCGGTCATCTACCTTCTTCTTTGCATCCTCATACTTTTTCCGGGCGCTGTCACATGACTTAACGGCCTTCTCCATATCGCCCCTGACCTTCTTGTATTCAGTCTTGATATTCTTTATATCCTCAGCTTTGCGGCTGTAATTTTCCGCCTCGCCCCTATAGATCCTGGAGTATGAATTGCCTGAATACTTGCTGTCAAATGCACATATGCCCTTAAAATCACAGTATTTGCACGCATTTGCCTTGCCCTCATTGACCGGATTTATCTCGATGCTTCCCTCGGCTATACTGCCGGCAAGCCTCTCTATGTTCCTGCGGTTCGCCTCCATGAGATCTGTTATAAGAGTCTCCTCAAGGCTCTGTCCGTTCTTGAGTGTCGCTGAGCTGTTGTCCATAACCTTCAGCGCCCTGTTATCTCCATTGTACAGGCCCGAATATCTGGACTCCTCAAGTATCTTCTTCTCGAAGGTGTCCACAAGCACTCCCCCGAACACCTCGTCATCGGCCGCAAATCCCATGCCGTCATCGGTGTATCTGATCTTATCTCCCATTGCCGTCACGTCACATGCCGGATTGTCAAAGGTATAATACAGAAGTCCGCCCACATGTATACCACCAGGTCTTCCAAGCTGTGCCATCCTGCGCTTTTCAAGCTCGCAGGCTATGGCGCCGTATGTCACGAGCTGCATCTGGAGTCCTCCGAGCACCTTGTCTATATCCAGCTTCTTATCAGATGACTTGTAATCTATGATCTTGAAATAAGCATCCCTGTCATCCGTAAATTCATCTATTCTGTCTATAACTCCCTTGAGGCTCATCGTGAGTCCATTTGGAAGATTGAATATATATCTGTCTATGTTGTCTGCATTTTCCGATGTGTTGAACCGCCGCTCAAAATTCTCCGGGTCCATCTCCCCACATCTGATAAATGTGCGGAGCGTCCTGGCTGTCCTCGATGCAACATCCGCCAGAAGCTTTTTCATGTATGCAGCTCTTGAAGAATCCTCAAAGTACAGCCCGGCTTCATCCTCCGCAGATTCATTTGCAAATTCCACCGCCTTCTGTTCCAGCTCCGCCTCGTCCAGATGTACCCAGTCGTTGTCCCTGAACATCCTGACAAATGAGAATATCTTCTCCATGGTGCTGTGAAGTATATTACCAACATTTGCAGCGCCTATCCTGTATGTCTCCCTCTCTCTGAGCGAAAGTCCGTATGTCAGGAAATACTTGAACTGGCACTCAGCATACCGCTCAAGCTTGGACACACTCTCCACCAGATTCTCTCCATATATAAGGCGTACAGTATCTGGAGACAGATTTTTTGACGAGTTAACATAATTCTGCCCGAAGTTAATCGATCTGAGCTGTCTGCCATATCCCATCTTCGAAAGCAGTTTTCTGACAGCGTCCAGCGTCTCCCCGGCTTCAGCGTCATCAGAATGTCTGATGATGTATCTGAGCGCTCCCGCCGCAGTCTCCGGCATCTGACCGTCCACATCATACTCCTCCGTCCGTATATCCGGGAATATATTCTTTATCCTGTCTATCAGGTATGACGGCTTCATGGACTTGAGATCCTCTCCGATCTTTCGGCACAGCACATAGATCATATCCGACGCCTTGGTGAGCGTGGTGTATATATAGAACTGTTCTATATACGCATTTGTCTTATCTGATGGAGCCAGCTCTATACCGTAGTCCTCAAGGCTCTGGCGGTCTGCACCGGAGAGTATCCTGCCCTTCTTGGCCGGTTTCGGAATTATGCCTTCGTTCACTCCCGCCATGAACAGCACCTTTATATGGTTGAGCCTTGATCTCGTCATATCGCCGACCACCACGCGGTCTATAGTCGGAGGCACTATACCGATCTCCATATCCGCTATGCCTGCATCCAGGATTCCCGCATATTCTTTTACGGTAAGCTTCTCATCGCCGATTATAGCCTCCATCTTCTCAAACAGGGCAACAACCTTGTCAAATATCCTTCCGTATGCATCTCCCTCATCCCATCTCTCCTGCTCATACAGCACTTTCTTATGAGCCTCAAGCTTGCCGCACACATCAAGCTGCGCAAGGAAGCTGTAAAGAGATTCCGTATATGTTCTCACTGTGTTCTTGGAGCCAGGGCTTGCCGGCTTCCACACATCGATACATTTGTCCGGGAAAAGCTCCATGATCTGGGCTCTTATAGACTCCATGTCTGCCGCATAGTCAGGATTCCTGTCATCGGTTATCTCCTTCGTCCAGCTCCTGTAACCCCTGAGATTCCTGAGAAGCACATAGTTCTCCATCCTCTCAATGTCGTCCTGATCCACACCGGTCATTCCTGACTTTAACAGTCTGAACACGCTGTCAAATGAGAAGTTGTCCGTCATCACACCGAGGAAAGCCCTTATGGTGTCTGAGCACGGATCTCCCTTAAGAGATATATTTGCATCTATGAACACAGGGATATCGTATTCCTCCATCGCCTGACGGTAATACCTTGCCACATCCTGCAGATCACCCGCAACCACGGCTATATCCTTATAACGGTATCCCTTGTCCCTGACAAGCTCTCGTATTCTTCCCGCTATATACTCAGCCTCGTCTGCCGCCCTGTCCACAGCGACCACATGTATGTCTCCGTCATCGCCTGTGACTCTGCCATGGGGATATCTGAACAGATTGGCCTCAAGTCCTGCAAGCTCCTTGCTTTTCTCGAATCTGTACGGTCTGCGATCCTGACACATAACGACATTATCCAGTATGTCCACCTGCTCATCGCCCGCCATTCTCACAAGCGCCTGCATAGTCTCCTTGGTGAGTCTGAACAGCTCGTACTCCTTCGGCTTTGTGAAGCCTATCTGCGACGCATCTATCGTAAATACAAATATCATGCTCTCAACGCGTGTCATGAGCTTCCTGATAAGATCCATCTGTACCGGTGTAAATCCTGTGAATCCGTCAAGATACAGATGGCTGTGTGCCAGCATATCCGACCTGTCCACGCATTCAGCCAGCAATTCAATGAGCTGCTCCGCAACTATATAGCTGCCATCCCTGTTGTACTCCTCAAATCTCTCGTATATAAGCCTGATGTCATGCATTTTTCTGTATACCAGACTGTCCTTATCCAGCTTGTCCATGACTGCGTCGATCGAATCCCTGTCAACCGCATACTGGAACAGCTCAGACATCATGGATTTCATCTCATCTATAAAACCCATCTTGTTGATATAGCTTCCATAAACAAGGAGCTCGTCCTGTGACTCTATAAGTATCTTCTTGATGAGCATGCTCTTTCCAAAGTCCTCCAGAACCCTTCCCGGATTCACTGACAGCTCATCGAATACCCGGTACGCAAGCCTGTTGAAGCCTATGGCATCTATGTTCATTGTTCCATGCCTCGGATGCATGGTCACTATATCTCTCTGCGCCTCCATGGAGAACTGCTCTGGAACCACGTACAAATAATTCAGGTCTCCGTGAGCCATCGACTCCTCTATCAGCTTCTTTATCACATATTCTGTTTTTCCTGAACCGGCGGGTCCCAGTACAAACTGTATTGCCATCTGTATTCTCCTTACACCTCAATATACTGTTATCTATGCTGTTTTTTCATCTGCTAATAATTTTCTCATAAAATCGCTCTCTTGTGAATAAAATATATAAAAAACAGGGAGAGCAAATAATGTCATCAACTAAACTTATCGTATTAAAATCAAAAGAACTCATATACACCGCCATACTGCTGGCACTTGTGATCGTATTTGTCATTATACTTATCACCATGTTCCGCGGCAAAGATTCAGATGACACCAGTGGTTCAGCCAGGAGCATCGCAACCTCAGCCCAGACTGATCCGTCTCCTAAGCTCGACGAGATACATTACACACCGGGGACATACTCATCTTCCCTTGTTCTGGGAGAAAACACTCTGTCCGTCATGGTCACTGTGGATAAGGACTACATCACAGATGTGTCATTCAAACAGGTGGATGAGACTGTGACCACCATGTACCCACTTCTTGAAACGGCACTCGAGGATATCAATACTCAGCTTCACTACATATCTTCCGTGGACGATATAACACCTTCCGGAGACAGCACATACACTACCAGACTTATCATAGATTCCATACGAAATGCCCTGAAGGATGCCGTGATCAACTAGCTGTCACGGTGCTTTCTGCCAAAACAAAAGGACATATGACCGTATATATCTTGTATTATATACGGTCATATGTCCTTTATTTATCCCACCGTTTATACGGTCGTTACTGCTTTGCAACTATGTTATCCTTATCCTTGAAAATACTGCCTCCCGGCACATATCCCCTGACTCTTGATACAGGATAGATGTTGCTGAATCTTCCTATTACGGTTCCAGGATTGAGGACGCTGTTGCAGCCAACCTCAACATTATCTCCGAGCATTGCACCAAACTTCTTAAGTCCTGTTGCAATGTCAAAGCTCTGTCCGTCCACATTTCCCTTAACGTGAACCAGAGTCTTGTCAGACTTCACATTGGACGTGATGCTTCCGGCACCCATGTGTGACTTGAAACCGAGGACTGAATCTCCCACATAGTTGTAATGAGGAACCTGAACGTTATTGAATATGATGACATTCTTGAGCTCTGTTGAATTACCTATCACACAGTTCTCTCCGACCAGTACGCTTCCTCTGATGAACGCACCCGGGCGAACCTCTGTGCCTGCACCTATGATTGTCGGTCCAAGGATGGTTGCTGTTCCATACACCTTACAGCTCTTGTGGATCCACACATGCTCATCCACCTCATTGTACTCATCCTTGTCCAGACTCTTTCCAAGCTCAAGCACGAAATCCTTGATAAGTGGAAGCGCCTCCCATGGATAGGTAAGCTTCTCAAGAAGAGGCTTTGCCATGGTCTGATCCAGGCTGTAGAGCTCCTTTATTGTTACAACTGACTGTATATCTTCCATAATAATAGTCTCCTTTTCTATCACATATAACTGATACATACTATGTTATACACCTTTGAATCAGTATGTGCAATCACTGTGTATCCGCATTCTTCTCCGCCTTTGCGCCTGTTCTGGCTGTGGCTCTTGTCTCCTTCTTCTGGGCACCTCCGCCCTTGGCGTAGAACACCTTCGTTTTGTCGAATACCCCTGTTATTCCATTCTGGTTCTGTATCTGCTTCACAAGGTTTGTGTATTTGGTGACAAATGTAGTCATCTTATCCGTGTATTCCTGCTTGGATATCTGACCTTCAGCGACACCCTCAAGCCCCTTTTCCCAGCTCGCCGTCAGGTCCGCTCTCAGCAGACCGTTGATGGAATAATATACTATATCGTATATTATCTCCCCAAGGAATGTCGGTGTCACTATCTGTGTCTTCTTGTTCAGCGATATATATTTGTTCTTCTCCAGCTTGGTGATGATCCCGTCTCTTGTGGCACTTGTTCCGATTCCAGCTCCCTTGATCTGCTCTCTGAGCGCCTCATCCTCTATGAACTGTCCTGCATTCTCCATTGTCAGGATCAGTGATCCTGAGTTGTATCTCTTAGGTGGGGATGTCTCACCCTCCTTTATGTCGATTCCCTGGACGCTCAGCTTGTCACCCTTCTTTATCTTCGCAAGCCTTGCTATGAATTCAGGGCTGTACTTCACATCGTCCTTCTTCTTGGAAAAGCTGTTGGCCGCCACCTTAAGATAGCCATCGTTTATCAGATATTTGAAGTTGGCAAACAACTTCTCTCCGTTCTTGGAGAGTGTCATTGCAACCTTCTGGTACTCTGCAGCAGGGTAAAATATGCTGAGGAATCTCCTGCATATGATCTCATATACCTTGAGAGCTGTAGGTGCCAGACTTCTAAGTGCTCCAAAGCCCTGTCCGGTAGGTATGATGGCGTAGTGGTCGGTGATCTGCTTATCGTTCACATATTTCGTCTTTGCGATTCCCTTATATGTGCCGCTCTCCATGGCCCCCTGTGCAAATTCTGCCACAGGCTGGAAATTCTTAAGTCCCGATATGTTCCGTCCTATCTCCTTTGCCACGGCCGTTGACAGCACTCTGGCATCTGTTCTCGGATAGGTTACCAGCTTCTTCTCGTAGAGCTCCTGGACTATCTTGAGGGTATCGGACGGACTGATCTTGAAAAATGATGAACAGTCATTCTGAAGCTCTGCCAGATTGTACAGCATCGGAGGCTGTTTCTTCTCTTTCTTGCGCTCCACAGCCTGGGCCACAGCCTCGGGCTCCCCTGCCTTCAGCTCCGCCAGTAGCTGCTCCGCTGCGGGTCTCTCTTTAAATCCATTCTCCTTATACAGAAGAGGCGACTCGAAATACTTTGTGCCCTTCACTGCCTTCCATTCTGCATCAAATGTCTGTCCTTCCTCGCCCACATTTGCAACGAGTCTGTAGAACGGAGTCTTTACAAACTCCCTGATCTCACGCTCTCTCTTCACTATTATACCGAGGACACAGGTCATGACACGGCCCACTGCTATGACACATCTGTCCATGCCGAGATACCTCTGGACTACATTTGAAAACTTCAGCGACAGCGCCCTTGAAAAGTTGATACCCATAAGGTAGTCCTCCTGGGCCCTAAGGTACGCTGCGTCGCTGAGACTGTCGTACTCTGAGAGCGGCTTCGCCTCACGGATTCCCCTGAGGATCTCCTCCTCGGTCTGTGAATCGATCCACACACGGCGTTTCTCCTTGCCGGTTACGTGAGCCATTGAATCCACAAGCCTGTATATGTATTCTCCCTCTCGTCCTGAATCCGTTGCCACATAGATACAGCCTATGTCATCGCGGTTAAGCAATCCCGCAACGATATTGAACTGTTTCTTTGTGTCAGGAAGAACTTCATATTTGTATTCAGTTGGAATAAATGGAATAGTTGAAAGGCTCCACTTCTTAAGATTCGGATCGTAGACCTCCGGGTAGCTCATGGTGACCAGATGTCCGACACACCATGTGACAACCGCTGTATCCGACTCCAGGTAACCATTTCCCGCATTGCCCTTCACCCCCAGCACGTCGGCAAACTGCCTCGCCACGCTGGGCTTCTCTGCTATATATAAATTCTTCAAATTATGCTCCTATTCTTTCAGCATCCGCCACACACATGATCCTGTTTATGCCGTGGCCGGTGCAAAAATACATCACAACACATCTGTATATAATAGCAGAATTTGTGGAGGGGGGCAAGTGGGGACGGAGGTGCCTGCTCCTCCGCTTCGCACTTGCCCCCCCTCCACACGCATTGCGCGTTAATACAGAATTGCTTCGCACTTCTCCACCGCATTGCGCGTTAATACAGAATTGCTTCGCACTTCTCCACCGCATTGCGCGTTAATACAGAATTGCTTCGCACTTCGTGCTCCCGCAATTCTACGCGGCATTCACACTCCGGCTTATCGGCCTTCGTGTTCATGTCGCGTCATCCCGTCAAATGCGCTACATGCCGCGAGCAAGCTCTCGCATGTGCGCGCTTGACGGGATTTTAACGCGCAAAAAGCACCCCGCCTGCGATACCGCAGACAGGATGCCTCTAAGCTATTTTATATAGAATTTAGTAGGATTAGCAAACTCAATCTATGTTTTACTGCTCGAATAACAGCTGCTCGTATGTTGGGAATGGCCAAGCTGTCTTTGGAAGTTCCTTCTCAAGTTCATCAGCAGGCTTTCTCACTGTGTCAAATGCTGCAAATACTGTGTTGTGGAAATACTTAGCCCAGGCCTCTGTATCTCCCTCGTAATCTGATGCCTTTGCAACCAGCTCCTCAAGGGCTACTGTAGCGCTCTTGAGCTCTGTGAGCTTCTCTGAGATGGTGTTCAAAAGTGATACCTGAACTGTAGGATCAATTCCAAGAGCCTTGATCTCAGCTGCACCCTTTGCAAGCTCTGCCTGATATTCCATAACTGCAGGAATGATCTCCTCATTAGACATCTCTATCATAGTGAGTGCCTCGATGTTGATCTTCTTTGCATAGTTCTCAAGCATTACATCAGCTCTCGCCTCAAGCTCTGCCTTATCCATAACTCCAAGGTTCTCGAAGATCTTAACGCTCTTATCTGCTGCAAGATAAGGAACAGCATCAACCATGCACTTGATATTTGGAAGACCACGCTTTGCTGCCTCCTCAACCCACTCATCTGAATAACCATTGCCATTGAAGATGATTCTCTGATGTGCTGTGAGTTCTCTTCTGATGAGTGCCTTGCATGCTGTCTCGAAATCGTCTGCACCCTCAAGCTCATCTGTCATCTTCTTGATCTGATCTGCAACTATTGTGTTAAGTACCATCATTGGGAATGCGATGGACTGTGTTGAACCAACCATTCTGAACTCGAACTTGTTACCTGTGAATGCAAATGGTGATGTTCTGTTTCTATCTGTGGCATCCATTGTAAATGTAGGAAGTGTTGATGCACCTGATACATATGTCTTGCCCTTTGGTGACTCTGTAGCCTCACCCTTCTCGATGATCTGCTCAACGATCGACTGGAGCTGCTCTCCAAGAAATGCTGAGATGATTGCTGGAGGTGCCTCGTTAGCTCCAAGTCTGTGATCATTTCCTGCTGATGAAGCAGAAAGTCTCAGAAGCTCAGCATTGTTATCTACTGCTGCCAGAACTGCTGCCAGGAAGAACTGGAACTGGAGATTTGTCTCAGGATGCTTGCCTGGATCGATGAGGTTCTCGCCCTCGTCTGTTGAGATCGACCAGTTGTTGTGCTTACCTGAACCATTTACGCCGGCAAATGGCTTCTCATGGAGTACGCACTCAAGGTCATGCTTTGCAGCGATCTTCTTCATGGTTGCCATAACCAGATGGTTCTGATCTGTGGCGATGTTGGTTGTTGAGAAGATTGGTGCAAGCTCATGCTGTGCAGGTGCAACCTCATTGTGCTGTGTCTTTGCAAGGATGCCGTATTTCCACAGCTCCTCGTTCAACTCTGTCATGTATGATGCGATCTTATCCTTGATCGCTGCGAAATACTGATCATCAAGCTCCTGTCCCTTTGGAGGCATTGCTCCGAAAAGTGTACGTCCGCAGAGCTTAAGATCTGTTCTCTTTGCAAATTTCTTCTTATCTATCAGGAAGTACTCCTGCTCAGGACCAACTGATGAAGTAACCTTCTTGGCTGTTGTGTTGCCGAACATTGCAAGAGCCTTAAGGGCTTCCTTGCTGATGGCATCCATTGAACGGAGAAGAGGTGTCTTGTAGTCAAGTGACTCTCCTGTATATGATGTGAATGCTGCCGGAATACAGAGGATACATGTTCCCTCATCTGTTGTCTTTACAAATGCAGGTGATGTACAATCCCATGCTGTATATCCTCTTGCTGCGCATGTCTCACGAAGACCGCCTGAAGGGAATGATGAAGCATCCGGCTCTGACTTGATGAGCTCCTTGCCTGTGAACTGAAGGATAACGCCGCCATCACCGACTGTGCTTACGAATGAGTCGTGCTTCTCTGCTGTTGTCTCTGTAAGTGGCTGGAACCAATGTGTATAATGTGTTGCACCAAGCTCCATTGCCCATTCCTTCATGGCTGCTGCAACTGAATCTGCGATTGATGTATCGAGAGGCTCGCCCTTGTCAATAGTCGCCTTGAGTGACTTGTAAACTGCTTTTGGAAGTCTCTCTCTCATGACCTGATCTGAGAATACGTGTGAGCCAAATACGGCTGAAATTTTGTTCATCATAATTACTACTCCTTTTCTTGATTAAAAATGAATCCTTAACGTATCCTCAAAAAAAGAGAAAGGTGTCCTCCTTCTTGAGAACACCTTTGTCCATTTCGTATCATCTAATTGTTGAATATAAAATACTCCATATTCTTTCAAAAATCAACCCCTAATTTTAAAAAAATCTCATATATAAAAAATACTGTCGTCGTCCACGCAATAGCACGCCAGCTTTCCGCCCCTGTTTCTCTCTCCATTTCCGCAGTCGAGATCCGTATAGTATGATGTCACATAAGCGTTATATGAATGATCTTCATTGAGTCTGTTCGTCGTCACATGTCCGCAGAACACATACCTGTCAAATGCCTTCTTATCCGAAAACGGAACATTGTGGATATCCGGCGATATGAGAAACCTGTATTCATCTCTTCCCACGGCATTCGTAATAGACTCGGTAATGTTGATCGTCCTGTCAGCATTTCTGACATACGAGCCACAATGAATGCCCGGATGGGTGACAACACAAACTCCGTACTTTGGCGAATGTATCTCTGTGTAATGTGGCAGATGAGCCAGATACCCGTGCAGCTTCATCTGTTCATCCACATTGAGCCTCTTGATAGCTCTGACTGTTCCACCACCGCCGAATATGATCCACTGTCTCTCTGACATGCTTCCCTCTATGTACATCTGGGCAAACAGTTCATGATTACCCTTTATGAGCTGCATCGAACCATCCACAAGATAGTCCGACATAAACTCAAGAAGAGAAATTCCCTCATCGTTCCAGTCAAATATGTCTCCCATGACTATCATGTGGTCCACGGCTGGATCAAAGCTTATCTTTTTCAACATTTTTCTGAATGACATGACATCTCCGTGGATGTCGGATACGAGATATAGCATTTATTCTTCCTTTGATAATCGTTCTATCAGTCCAGCCTCTTAATAAGCTCCTCATATATCTCCTCCGCCACCGCCAGCTTATATGCAAGTCTTGTCGGCTGAGGCGGGAGCTCCACATAATACTCTTCCACATCGCCATCTATATCTATGGCAAAGTATACCTGTCCCGGAATCGAAGCGTCTGGATTTGCCGGATCCACATTTCCCATGGTTCCAGTCACGCCGATCCCTATATTCGCATTATACGCCTTTCTACACGCCTGCGCCATTGAACCTGCAGTTTCCTTTGAATAGACTGTATACTTGTCTATGATCTCTGCGGGAACCCCCTGCATGATCTTCGCCTCATTGCAGTAGGTGATAAATGCACCTTTCAGCACTGCAGAGGAACCTTCCGTGTCGGTGATAAGGGAAGCTATCTGCCCTGATGTGGCGGATTCCATGGTGGTGATGGTTAGGTGTCGGGAGATAAGAAGTTGTGTGAGATGCCGGTAATTCATTCTGATCTTATTCTCTATATTGCATTCACTCTCCATAAAGCTTCTATTCTCCTTCTTTTCCTTTTCACTTTTAGAATAGTAACTTTCCTCAAATACGTCAAGCGGGATGATATACTATTCCTAAAGCATACTTCTCTGTGTATTTCCTTTTCATAGTATTTCTGTTTTACTCTAAATTAACTAAAACCACCCACACCTCATTGATGTGGATGGTTTTGATCATTTAATTTCTACGCTTGCTTCGCCTAGCAGCTCATCTGACATGTAGTCATATAACTCTATTGTGACCATGCCTGCCCCCATGCCATTTCCACCACAGCTTATGCAAACAGACAACATATCACCGGATTGAACCCCATAAAACACATCCTCATATGGTTCACCTGTCCAATAAGTTCCAGTATACTTTATTCTTGTTCCCTCTGGTGGTGCAGAAATTACTTTCCAATAAAAATATATATTCTTAACACCTTTCTCGTATACTCTCTTATCCGTGGTCATATCCGTTTCTGAATCACTGACCGTTATTGCCGATATTTTTACGCCTAAGCTACTGCTTTGCTCTCCGATATCTCCATCTCCATTGTCTTCTGTGTAATCATATTCCATATCAGCTTCTGTATCTGATAAATCGTTTTCGCTGTCTTGTTCTGTATTGTAAAACTGATTGACATTACCCGCCTTTCTTATGGCCGGCTTACTATTATCATCCGTTGAGTTTTCCGCTTTCATTTCTGAAGTATTGTCTATAATATTTTCTGTAAATTCTTCAGTTGTAGTATCAGACGCAACAGCAGAGACTTCTTCTGTTATATTTCTTCTTTTTGTTTCCGATTTGTTCAGCTGTACGACAAGGACAATACAAATGACTACAACTGCCACTCCTATAATAGGCGCACATATCATTACAATCTTTCTAAGCATACTTGCATTATCTATATTTTCGTGCCCCATCAGGTCTCTTCTCAATACATCTACACTTTGATAACGCCTTTCTGCTTTGACCTCCATGGACGTCATAATTGCATCACTTAAATACTTTGGAATTTCAGGATTGATAACGTCAGGTGCCGGCAATTTATCATCTACCATTCTCTCAACAGATTCCTGCGGCATTACTCCTGTAAACATTCTATACATTGTAGCTCCCAATGCATATATATCTGTCCACGGTCCAAAGTCTCCTCGGCTCAGATACTGCTCAGGAGGTGCATATCCATGTTTCAACACGATCGATACAGTCTGTGTATATGTATCCATCGTCTGTTTTGCAGCTCCAAAATCAAGCAATTTTACGCTGGAATCATTACATATAAATATGTTTTCCGGGCTGATATCCCTATGTATGATCCCTGATCTATGAACAGCATCCAGCGCAGTAATTAAACTATCTATCATATACAATCCTGTAGTAATATCTATTCTCTCACCATTTGACCTAAGATACTCCCTGAGGGTACACCCTTCAAGATACTCCATAACCATGTATGCTGTATTGTTTTCCTCGAAAAAATCAAACACACTAACTATCCCCGGTATTTCATTAAACCGTGCAAGATCCTTTGCTTCCTTGAGGAATCTATGTATACCTCTATTAAACTCATCAGCATTTACAGATGTAAACACACTAACAGATGCATCACCAGGCATTCTATTCACAACACTTTTAGGAAAATACTCCTTTATGGCTACATAGGAACTCAACAAAGCATCCCAAGCCTTGTATGTTACTCCAAATCCGCCAGACCCTAAAACACTCTCTATAACATATCTCCCCCTAAGAGACACTCCTTGCTGTAAAAATGGGAGATCACTCACAATTCCTCTTCCTGACACCATAGCATTATTATCATAAGTACTCATACACATCCCCACTAATCAACCTGCAAATTACTATAATCAGCCTTTATACTATTTTTTATCTGCGATATCGCATCATCCACCGACGAAAGATTTCCATGATTGTAATTCCATGATGCATCCAAAATATAACTATAAAAAGCAACGTCATAATCGCACAAATTATTACTTTTTATTTCCAATCCATTTCTTTTCCATGTGCTGAGTGGATTTTCGCCGCCTAATATTTCTGTAGAACCATACCCATCTGATATTGCCCGATCTACCGCAGCTGTATTGTTGACAAAATCGGCATTATCACATTGCATCTGATACATCGCATCCGTATCGCAGCATAATGTATACAGTACAAGTGCAGCCAATTCTTTATTACTACATTGGGTCGTTACTGTAAGGTATGTCCCACCCCAATAATATGAATTTGGTCCCTGGCATACATTTCTCTTTCCATATGTTGCAGAGCCCTTGCTGTCATTTAAAGTTGAATAGACAAACCATGGGGATCCAAAATATCCAAACACATTTCCCGTCATTCCATCAAACCATGTACTATCCCATACATTGCTATCATTTGTATAGTTTCCATCATAAAGTTGTTTCGATATCTCTAGGTAACTTGTCAATGCTCCATCAAAATTTACCTTGTTTCCATCAACCCATTTAGCTGTTCTGCTGCCAAGTATTGCTCTCTGAGTATCATCTGAACCGGAAACGATCTTATAGCCTGCAGTACTCAGTTTTTTTGCAGTGGAAATAAATGTAGGCCAATCCTTCACATAAGACTGGACAGTCTCGGGATCCGATGTACCAAAGACTTTTTCCGCAATATCTGTTCTATACACAAAACATCCCGGCGTACTCTGCCATGTCATTGCTTTTAAAGTACCATTTGCCGAACCACATTCAATAGTATACGGAAAGGCATTTTTATACATATCCTCAGTCAGCCCAATTTCTGACAGTGGGATCGTGCCATCAGATTCTGTAAAATAATATGTGACATCAATATCACTGGCGATTATCGATGGCTGCTCCGTAGCGTTCTCCAATCCATTTAAATATTCTTCTGAATTACCTCCCACTCCAAGATTCACATATCTGATAAGGTCAGCATACTCTGGATATTTAGCCTTTACATATTGAAGTTTATTTTCCAGATCATCATCCCAAGAATAAACATATATTGGATCACTATCCTCGTCAGGCATAGCCAGACCTGCCGGTCCGATCTTGGCATCAGTAAGATTATCCCCGGTAATATCACTCACAGCCGTCTTGCCCTTTTCTTCGGTACTTGCTGCGGTTGTTTTTTCTTCATCATCTGCAGCCGCTTTCTGCTCTGTTGTAGTTATATCATTTCTGCTTGTCGCCTCATACTTTTTATGTTTTGAACTTTTACTCATCTGTACACCAAGGATCACACATATTGCAATGGCTGCCACACCTACTATCGGTGCACATATCGCAATTATCTTCCTGATAATCCTGCTATTGTCAGAAACGGCATTTGGCACTAAATCTTTTCTCAGATCCTCCACACTTCGATAACGATTCTCCACCTTGACCGCCATTGCTTTCATTATGACATTGCTCAGATACTGCGGAATCGCCGGGTTAACCACATTCGGAGCCGGCATATTATCATTTACCATCCTCTCCACAGACTCTGTGGGCATAAGTCCGGTAAACATTCTGTACATTGTGGCTCCAAGTGCGTATATATCTGTCCAAGGTCCAAATTCACCCTTACTGAAATATTGTTCTGGAGGTGCATATCCATGCTTAAGCACTATAGACACAGTTTGATTGTATATATCCATGGTCTGCTTAGCAGCCCCGAAATCCAATAATTTTACACTCGAATCTGTACATATAAATATATTGTCTGGACTTATATCTCTATGTATAATGCCTGCTTTATGTACATCAGCCAACACCGATAATAGACAATCTATTATGTAAAGTCCGGTATCTATATTTACTTTCTCACCATTTGCTTTCAGATAGTCTTTCAGCGTACACCCATCAAGGAATTCCATAACCATGTAGGCCGTGTTGTTCGCCTCAAAAAAATCGTATACACTCACTATTCCCGGTCTGTTATTGAACTTGGCAAGATCCTGAGCCTCTTTTAGGAATCTTTTCATTCCATGATCAAATTCAACCGTGTTCATGTCTGTAAACACACTCACTGACACATCCCCAGGAGTTCTGCTCACAAAACTCTTCGGAAAATATTCTTTTATTGCAACCGCACAATTAAGCACATTATCCCATGCTTTATATGTGATTCCAAAACCGCCTGAACCGATAACGGAATCTATTACATACCTTCCTCTCAAGGTAACTCCATATGTCAAAAATGGAAGTCCTGTATTCATTTGTCCACTCTCCCTATCAAAAAAACATTACGATATCACTTCTGCCACAAAGTTATTCTTATTAATATTTGAATAAAATACTTTAAGATCATCAAGTCGCAACAGCGCAAGTTTGGACTTTGGCTCACGCCAACAACAGCCACAATCAATATTGACTGTTATGCTGTCCTCCTCCTTCTGAACCACAACGCGCCCTATACCATTGTATCTGTAGTTTGTTGTAGGAGTATGTCCAAAAATGATCACTTTACCTGGTATTCCTGTTTCTCCATCAGGATATGCTCTCGACCATAGCATCTTCTCGTGATCACACTCTTCGACAGGTTCTGATATGAAAGCATGTACCAGATAAAAATGTGTATCGTTTACCGAAAGCTCAAAATAATATGGCAGCTGTTCAAAAAAAGTTCTCATTTTATTCAGATATTTCATATCTCGTCCATTTTCAACAAGCTGCTCTATTGTTCCATATTTGTCATACGACAAATGTTTTCCCTGTTCTCTAAAATTGTAATAGAACAAAAGCTGCTCCTTTATATCCCCATCAAGATCCGATGTAAGAACCCAACTTATATCTAACGTATCCATTTTATATTTCTTTTCAATTTTTTCAGCAAGTTGGCAGCTTTCTTTATACTTTACAAAATCGCAAAACATCTCCTCATGGTTACCCATACACATATGGACACTTTTCCCGTATCTCTTATATATCCATTCAAACATCTCCTCAGAGCCCGGTCCACGGTCGATAATATCCCCGAGAACATATAATGTATCTTCTTTCTCATTGAATTCAACTCTATTGAGCAGCTGCATAAATTCACGATAGCAGCCATGAACATCTGCAATAACGTAATAACTCAAGTCAGTATCTCCTCATCTCTTATTCTGCCAAATCATTTATATCTATTATCTCACCATTTCTTATCTCAAAAACATTCCATATTACACCAGCCCCCACCGGAACTTCATAAATTCTAGGCTGATCATCTCCTGCTATATATACCTTAACAGTTGCACCTGAATTACCAAGAGCACTGCTGGAAAATCCCATACCCTGATTTATATAATCAACAACACTGTAAGTAAATGTACCTCTTGAAATATCAGATATTGTTATTGTCTCTGGGCCAAAACCATTTCTATCATCAACGTCCAGATTCACAATATCTCCGAATGACATATTTCTAAACGATACATGGAATGAATCACCACCTACATTTCCAGTCAAGTGTGCGTCAAGATCCTCCGGTGTTGCGCCCCACTCAAGAACAATTCTAGCTTCTCCTGACGCAAGAATCGAACTCATTGTAAGATTCTGATCAGACGTTGTATTTCCCTTTGTAACCTCAACCTCAAAATACTCCGTCTGATAATTCTCAAGTTCTGCACATACTGTATATGTATTCTCTTCCAACTCTGCTGTATAGCTGCCATCAACATCCGTATATTCCGTAAGGACAATATCTCCACTCTTATTTTGTCTGCCCTCTCTAAATGAAAGCGCTACTCCACCGAGTCCCTGTCCATTTACAGCATCTACGATTATTCCTGTCACATATCCTTTGGCAGATACCTCGTCCTTATTCTTTCCAGCCCCTGGAACTACCACCTTTATCCAGGTCGTCTGTCCATTTACATCACCAGATTCCGTACATCCAAGATATACTGCGCATCCCTTATAATGAAACAGTTCATAATTTCTTGACTGATCCGATTTTACCTTTGGATTTTCTCCAAATAATGTACACAGATTATCATATGTAATGCTATCTCCAGCCCCACGTATTATACTGTCCAGCTTGTCCACCATAATATATGATGGGCGGATATTTCCCGCAGGTTCGCCCGCTGCAGAATCAATAACCTGTTCATCCTCATTTACATACCAAAGATGTGCATCGAGATTCTTATAGCTGATACTTATTACCTCACTGCCATTCTCAAATTTTACTTCTGCACTGCCATATGTTGAATTGTAATCTGTATACCCTTTATCTAATATATCTCCAAAAAAGGCATCATTAAGTGTCAGATCATCCAGAGTAGCTGCATCCATATCTTCTTTATCCACTGTTTTATATCCTGTCGTCTTATCTCCTATAACATATGTAGAATCAAATATCGATGCATATTTAACCAGGTTATCTATCATCCTCTTTATTGTCTTACTTCCCGTTGTCTGATAACCAAGTGTGAGTATTCTGTCAACACTGTCCATATCCCCAGTTGCCTGATAAGCCTCTGCCAGCTTGATATAAGTTTTCTCATTCTTTTTATCAATCTTCAACGCTTCATTATAGGCTGTGATCGCTGAATCATAATCAAGCTCTGCGAGATATCTGTCACCTTTTTTCATTTTCTCTTCATATTTATTACTGGTTAGATTCCTGTTTACTAAAATTATTCCAATTATTGTACATAACAAGGCTACAAAAACACCTGTTGCTATTATTATCAACTTTGTGTGGTTCTTTTTTCTTATGGGTTGCACTTGTAACGGCATTCCACAATACACACACTGAGTTTCATTATCATCATTATAGTTGTTACAATTGTTACAAATTTTCAATCCATATCCACCTCTCTTATTTTTTAGAAAAACGACGGTGAGGCATAGTACGCCCTCAGTCATCCTATGCCTCTTTTCTATTATTCTGTTTTAGTTCTCGTCTTTTCTGAGTTCAGCAAGCACCTGATCATATTTTGTTTTCATTATCATCTGCTCTTCATCCTGATAACCGACTGCATACACATTCTCTATCTGATCACCATTGAACAAATAACATTCATTTGCCCCCTGATATCCTTCCGGGAATGGACATGCCGCATAATCCCAAATACGAGGTTTTTCCTCTCCAGGAACAGTCTGAAACTGGCATATACCAATTATCATTACCTTTTTTGTACTATCCTTCAGCATAACTACTGAACCAATTGGTAATACTCCTTCTAACATATCTATGTCCTCCTTGTGTTTATTTATTCTAATAATATATCAAATCTTTATCGGCAATACCATCAAAACCACCTGTTAAAAATCCGACCGACACTCTTGGACGCTCCACCCTTTATTGTCTTTGAAAATCCTGACGAAGCCCCCTTGACAAAACCAAGAGCCTTAGAATAATCAACTTCAAATTTCAAAGAAAATCCTATACCAAGCGATGCTCCTATATCAGCAGATATTTTTCCGTCTCCAATATCAACCTTTGCGTGAGCTCCTGCTCCTATATTGATCGATGCTTTTCCCTTTGCCTCAACGCCCAGCACTGTGGCATGGCCCTCTGCCGATGCATCAAGAAGTATTGCCTCTGCAGAAGCATTTACATGTGCACTAGGACTAAAATTACCATCTTTATCAAAAAGACCTGTACTGGCTCCTATTTCTGCTGCTACTCTTCCAACAGTTATATCGCCACTGACTCCTGCTCCAAGCATATCATTTCCAATAGATGCTGCTCCTGCTGCCGTAAATAACGTGGCTGATGCTCCTGCTGCGGCTGTGAATCTTGGATCTAACACAAGATTTCCATTTTTATCTGTTTTAAATAATCCGCCTGAGTATGAGGCATGCGCCTCTGCATCTCCTAATTTATACGCTCCATTAACCTTTACAGAGCCGTTTTCATATTTGTATTCACCTTTTTTATATGTAGCTTCCGCATTCCAATTTCCCTTGATAGAAGTCTTGTCTACAATTTTATCTGTTGCATTTTTGTAGGCTTTCTTGACTTTATCTATCAGATCTTTTACGCCTTTTATATTCTTACTTGTTATTCCTATAATTCCGGCAGCCTTTGTCAACAGATCCTTTATTGCTTCATCGTAGTTCATCATATCCATATAGGCTTTTAATTCGGCAGCCTGTACTTCACGAATAACTTTCTGATTATAGCCATTAAGATACCCAACATTCATGGCTTCTCTTGCCATTTTCCCCGTAAGAGTACCAAGCCGGTTTCTTATTGCCTGAGATGTCGGACTATTGTCATTCAACAACCACTGGGATCCCTTAAGCTGTGCTGTTGTTATACCAACATTGATAAACATACGAGCCAGTTCACTTCCCGCGCCTTCCATCTGTGCTCTATCCAGTTCAAAATTGCTCATCTTTCTCCTCCTCTCCTAAATATTTCAAATGACGGTACATACGGCCTTACACCAGATGCTAGAGGTATTGAATATCTAGATATAAGATCTGAATTCAGAGGGCTTATCAATTGCGCATTTATTTTTTTATAAAATGCTTCATTCGATTTCAATATCCATCTCTCGTGAAATATATTTGGATTTATATAATTATCTTCACTAACTAACTGTTGGTCGTCCATTATTCTTATGAACCATGGAACGCACCCATCGTCCATCTTGCCAATGAGGGACCCACTGTTCGGGCTTTTTTTCAATCCATCAACCAGTTTTATGTTGTATGTCTCTGTATCACCATACACCCTTATAACCTGACTCCCCTGAGACTGTAAAACATCTAGGCCATCATGTATTTTCCTCATTTTCTGACAAAGTCTTCTCGTGACCTCGTCAAACTTATCTGTTTCGGCACTCAACATCCTGCATGCCCTAACCATGGATGTCTCTGTCTGATCCACCAGATCCCGAAGTTTTTCTATTTTATTCATTTCTTCTTCAAATTTCTGATCGTCAAACTTTATCGTGTCCATAGATTCACCGCCTCGAAAATATTAAGTGCTCCAGAGGAGATCTGCCCGATATCTAAATGTCAGGCAGATCCATTCTTCCACTGATAATTGTATGTATCTTAGAATATGTCCTGTGTATTCAGGGCATTTACCTGCTGAGTCTGAGCATTCTCCATCTCCTCGTACTTTGATGCAGCATCATTAAGATTATTGATGTGCTGCTGAAGCGCATTCAGAGAATCCTGGATCTCCTTTGTCACATTTGTGTACTTCTCAACATAACTCTTACCAGACTCACTGTCCCAAGCCTGATTAAGCTCATTCACCTTACTCTTCATCTCTGTCATCAGAGACTCCATAAGCTGCTTCTGTGTATTTATCTCTCCTGCCTTTGCTCTCACCTGCGCTGGATCTACCTTTAAAATTAAATCTGCCATAATTATTCACCCTTTACCTTTCTTCAAATGTTATTTTTTATTATCTCTTTGAAACGATTCCCTTAACTTCTTCCTCGCCCTGTATATACTTGTTCGCTGCTGTCTTGATTGCTGTTGAATACTCCTGCATAAGCTTTGCAAGATTATTGAACTTTGGAGCATCCTCTGCAAACATATTGTTGAATGCATCATTTGCCGTACCATCCCACATTGCATCCATCTCATCCTTGAGCTTGTAGATCTTCTGAACCGCATCTGTCCAATCATTGATCTTGTTCTCGATATCATTTGCTATCGTGTTCATTGTCTGTGGTGTTACTGTCATCTTTCCCATAATTATCTCTCCTTTATGATATATATTTTTTATCCTTTAAGCATATTGGCATTTTCCTGCTCAATGCGCTTAATTTCTGCTACATAGTCGCGAATAATCTTCGCAATATCCTTTGCTTCTCTTGACAACTTTGACATATTTGTCTTCACTGTCTGAATCTCCTCAACATATGTTGCTGTAGAAGAACTCTTCCATGCGCTTTCAACATTCCCGCTGATCTTTTCCATATTCCCTGAATAATCATTCAGGTCATCTCCTGCGTCCTCTATATAAGATGCGATTTTCAGCAGATGTTCTGTATTTACATTTATCTGTGCCATATCTGATCACCCCTTAAAAAATATCCGCAGTCGAAAGATCTTCAACCACTGTCTCAACGCTCTTTTCAACCTTTTCATAGGTTGCTACAGCCTGTGTAAGTTTCTCACAGCTCTGTGATACTTCATCTTTAAGCTTTGATAAATCCTTGTTCAAACTCTTCTGATTTCTGGAAAACACTTCATAAGCACTTCCGTCCCAAAATCTTCCGGCATCACCTGCCAGAGTATGCAGAGTATTTTGAACATCTTCTATTGATCTTTGCAATTTCGTAAGGGTCGTTATCTTACTCTTTAAGGTGCCCAGATCAACATACAACGTCTTTTCATCCATCACCTTTCCCCCTTTACAAAACTCTGATATTCTGAACCAGATTATTTGCACCATTTCTCAGTGATTCCTCACACGGTCTATAATCCTTGCTGACAACCTTATTTATCTTGGTTATCTCTTCGTCCAGACTTTTTATGATCTGATCCATCAGTTTCACATCGATTCCTATTGATTCCTCGTATGTACTTCCAGCAATACTTTGCCAGGCTGCTGAAATATCTTCCTTAAGAGTTGACACCTCAGTCTTATACTGAATCAAATTTTCTTTCTGCTTTGATAAGTTTGAAACACAATGCTGTATCTCTTCAACGTCCCACTTGTATTTACTCTTCATCCCGGCTCCTTTCGTTACTGTTTGTGTCGTCTATGTTTTATATCTTATCCATTTATTCCAAAATTTGTTTATTCTCTGACGAAACGCATTTTTTCTGGAATGAAATGCATTTTATACCATCATTATCCTCTGACCACTGACAATTCCGCACTGCTCCACCGTATAATCCCTGTTTAATACATCCTGTCTCTCATACAAATAAAGCATGATATTATCAGTATTTTGAAACAGCTCATTGTTATTTTCAAAGTCTTCTATCTGCTCTATAAGCTGATTTATTACTTCTCTTATCTTCATGGATTTTGGAAACCACATATCATACTTCTTAATAGTTGCTGCGCAATACAGTTCAACTAATACCTTATTCATCCCTCATCATCCTTTCAGAATAATCTGCCCACTTCAGGCTCTCTTCTCCCTCCGATGACAACACAGTGACATCAGTATTGGGATCTATCTTGCCATGATCGTCCATAACAAGATCCACAAATGTCTCATATGGATACAAATGCCATACACTCGGAATTTTGAAATCCTGTCTCATATAGACAATCATGTTTCTATTATTTACCATCACCTTTGCCGACTCATCATCCACAATAATGGCATAACTTTCTGCCTCAGAGATCGACATGATAATAAATGCTATTACCCTGTCTAACGAATAGCCTCCAGAAGTCTTTATACAAACTTTGTGTCTGCATAGATTATCAATCGCTGAATATTCGGCTTTGTCCGTCAATCCCTCCACATCTATATCTCCAAGCCTGTACTTTGTCACTCCAATATGTCTGAGCATCGTCGCAAGCTCATTTGATGTGAATCTATATCCTATCGCCAAAAACTCACCCCTTTTTATACCTTTCCATTCTTTCAGCAAACTCCGCCTTGACGTTTCTTGACAAACTTGCACTCAGATTATCCTCAAGGGATATAAGCATCTCCTTATAATCAACCTCTCTTACCATTGTCATATTAACGATATAGCTCTTCTGGCATCTGAAAAAAGGCTCTGGAAGACGCTCTATTATATTTGTTATAGAATCGTAAAACTCGTATTCCTGTACGGCCGTATATAAAACAATTTTTTTGCTCACCGCCTCAAACATAATGATCTGACTGCAATCAACATAGTATTCCCTTGATCTGATCTTGAACTGGAATATTCCCTGATTCTTATCATCATCATTCAGATCAGCAGCTATTGAATCTATGACACCATGCACATCCTCTGCTTTAACAGGTTTAAGAAGGCATCCTACTGGCCGCACAACAGGTGTTGTGTATTTGACGATCTCCATAAGGTTTTGTGCAATCAAAACAACATAATTAGAAGGATTCTGTTCTCTTATATCATCTATAAGTTCATCAACAGGAGTTCCGCATGCCAACATACACGCTATCTTCATACTCTGTTTTGATATATAATCATCCGCCTCTGAGACATTATCGAAACCATATACTTCGGCATCATAATTTTTTTGAAAGCAATAGTTGAAACACGCATCATGGACATTTTCCATTTCGTCTGCTTCGGTATCACAAACTAAAAAATCAATCATATCTATTACCTCTCATGTACAGGAATATAAACCTTGTATGGTGCCCCATTCTTCATCATATGTCCTACATTATCAGGAAGTATCTGGGCTTTCTCATTAAGTGTCATAGCAAAATCAAACAATCTCTGATCATTCAATCTGCCGCCTATATGCACACCGGTTCTATACTGTGTATATGTCTTACATGCCTGTGTATAGAAACTTCCTGCTGAGAAATCAATTGCAAATCCAGCTACAAACATAACTCCAAGCTGACGTCCCTCTTTGAAGAAAAGCTCAACAATATTATTCATTGCCTCCTTGTAACTCGTGTCGTATACCTTCTGGATAAAATCATCAAAATCATCTATCAGGAGTACAAGTGGTGTAAATTCTTTCATGATCACCGCATACGGATCTGCAACACCATTTGCTACAAGTTCCTTCTTTCGTGAGCTTCTTGCTTTAAATTCCTTCTTCAACATGATGAGGAAGTCATATATTCTGTCCTGAGAATCATATACTTCTCCGTCTAACATTGACCTTATTCCCGCAAAATCACTGTTAAGATTGACCATATGCACCTGCGCCTGAATCAGTCCGGCTGCATATATGAAATTCTTGAACACATTTATGATAGCAGAAGTTGTAGTGGCACTCAGACTGAAGCAGTAGGTCATCCTGAAATCCAAAGCTATCGGCACAATATTTTCCATCTCATATGCAAATGGAAGCTGTTTATTCTCAACAAATTCTCCGAAATCCTCCAGTGTCTCAGCAAATGACTTATTCTCAGGAAGAACTGGTATTCTTCTTGCATGATATCCGCTGTAATTCTGGCAATACTCCTCAAAGAATTTCTTAAGATTCTGCATACGCTCAATTTCTGTGTCTCCATACGCTGGAAGCGCAGTCTGAAACTCCAGAATATCATCCACAACCACCAGTCCACGTCCTGTGATACCACTCGGAAGAATAGCCGGACTCTTGCCAAGAACATCCAGATAATCTCCCTTTTCCATAAGCTGAAGAGGAATAACATTTGTAAAATTCTTTCTTGTCTTGTACCTGACATCAGTAGTTGTATTCGCAGTGATGATAACCTGAATACCATATTTGCTTCCGTCACGGGTGAGCTTCGCAAAGCTGTCCTCAAGATTCTCATAAGATTCAATAAATTCAAAATAGTTATCCACTATAAAGAATACTGTAGGCATAGGTTCATCACTCAGCTTCTGATACTCCACAAAGCTTCCTATTCCCTTCCGCTGGAATTTATCGCGTCTGTCATTGATCATCTCCTGCAGGAACTGGAATACTCTTGGCACACCCTCTGTATCATCCGAATAAAATACCTCTCCCACATGTGGCATGTTCATATACTGTTTCATCGTCCGTCCAGAGAAATCAAGTATATAGAACTGCACATATTCTGGTGAGTAAAACCTCATCATCGACGTGATCATGGTTGTCAGCATATTACTCTTTCCAGAACCACTATTACCAAGGATCATAAGATTACTCATCTGATTAAAGTCTATTACATATGGCAGGGTATCCTGCTTCTCAGGATTATCAATCTCTCCAATCCAGGCAAGTGTTCCAGTTGCGGAATCAATATTATATTTCTTTATAAGGTCTTCCACATATATATGACCGGAAAGAGGTGGCAGCCATAAAGCCCTGGCATTATGTATTCCATTCTTAGCAGCAACGTCTGCTATGTAATTAACACATGCATCAAGCTGTGATATAACATTTTTCTTTGTATCTCTCTTCTTGCGTTTCTCAACACAGTTATTACCATCTATACCTATCATCGACACTGTGTCTTTTATTACTCCTACAGAGTCATGAGGCTCATAGTCTGCTCCCGAATATCCTGACTGGAACAGATCGAAACTCTCGTCATTTCCTATCTGCAGATATGCACGTCCTGTCTGTGTTAGATAAGCAGCTTCAGGACGCTTAAGCATTCCCATACTATCCTGTTTATCCTGAACCTTCAGACAAAGCTTGAACCTTGAATTGGACCATATTTCATCATCAACAACACCTGCCGGCTTCTGTGTTGCAAGAATAAGATGGATTCCAAGGCTTCGACCTACTCGAGCGGCGGATACAAGTTCTCTGATAAATTCCGGCTGCTCCTTTTTAAGCTCTGCAAACTCATCAGATATAATGATCAAATGTGGAAGAGGTTCAGTTGCCTGCCCATCACGATATAATCTTATATAGGCATCAATATGATTTATCTTGTACTGATTGAATATCTTCTGACGTCTCTTTATCTCACTTCGTATTGAAATAAGGGCACGCCTTGTGAGGCTCTCATCTACAGTATCGCTATCATCATCCCCTGCCCCAAGGTTCGTTATGGTTCCAGCAAGATGTGGCAGTTTCTGGAATACATTTGCCATTCCACCACCCTTGTAATCGATCAATATGAATGCAACCTCATCAGGATGATAATTAAGTGCCAGTGAAAGTATAAATGTCTGTATAGTCTCGCTCTTACCTGAACCTGTAGTACCTGCAACAAGGCCATGTGGTCCATGCTTTTTCTCGTGAATATCAAGATACATGGGCTTATTTCCTGCGGTGATACCCACAAACGAGCTTATTCCCTCATATGCACGATGTTCCTTGTAGCACTTTAATAAATCCCACTGTTCAACTCTTCCTATTCCAAGCATCTCAAGGTAATCAACGCTGTCCGGGATTCCGCCTTCTGAGATCTCGTTTATGTTGTAGGCTGCTATCATTCGCGCAAATGACTCAGATTCGCTGCTGGATATCGTGTCAAATGCCACAGTCTTTGTATAATCATAGCTTTCATTAAGCTTATATATCCCCTGATAGCTGTCACTATTTTCTATTACATACTTACATTCATTCGGCAGCTTACTGATGGTTCCATATAAAAGAACAAATGTAAAACCATAGTCATCCCTTGATGTCATATACTTATATATCTGCTCATTGTCAAAATATTCTTTCTCAGAACAGAACACGACATAATGGTCGGAAAAAACAACCTCTTCCTCTTCGCTGTTAAGCATCTCCTCTCGCGAACGAAGTTCTTCCATAAGGTATCCGATAACGTTCTTCACAGAACTCTCATTATTTCCTACATATCTTTTCTTTTTATCTTTGCTGAATACATGAGGTAACCACTTTGTCCACTCAAGGTCGAATTCATCACCATAGAGAACTGCAATCTTCACATCTGTATAACTATGTAACGCTGCAAGTTGAACTATAATATTATTTGTAACATCCTGAACTCCGTTGTGTGTTCCTGTCACTCCAACAATCTTGTTATCCTTAAGGCTCAACAGTTTCACAGCATCTTTTATATATTCAAATGCCTGGAACAGCTTTGCCGGTTCTTCCACAAGTTCATCCTTATCGATTGAAAACTTTTCCTTTGGAACAACTATCTGATTTGGTGATTTTATCAGTCCTGTTCCCAGTCTGACTTCCATAAAATCCTCATGGTTTACATTTCTATTCCAAAGCAGTCCCACATCTGTTGTAAATCTGCTTAGAAGCACTCTGGAACTAAGATATTTTTTACTGAGAATATTTCTGTTGTAGTCCTGCTTTAAAATAAGAAGGTCTTCATTTTTCTTTATATACTCTCTATATGCAACCTGTCTCTGTTCCTCCTCTTCACGCAGAACTCTCTGATCATACTTATTCCTCAACATAGCCCACATGATTCCAATTCCGGCAAACATGATGACCGATATCATCATTCCCAAATACATAAGTGGACTTCCACTTGAATTAGTCCGGCTGTTCACATATACATTAAAGAGCACAGTCACAAGAATTGGCAGCGGCATTGTAATAGACGGTCCAAGGATAAAAAGCAATGGTGTTTTTCTTTCTCTATGCCGTCCCGGAGGCCCCTCTATCTCTATCTTCTCTTCATCAAATGGTTCAATGAATCTAGGCATTCTTGAAAACGCTGACATATCCCCATATATATTCATATCTTTAACTTGATCTACATCTATCCTTGGAAGCGCACATGTCACATCACACATCTGATTTACCGCGATCATACTTCCCAGGAACACTATCTTATATCCCAATATATATATCTGATCAAATGGCTGAAGCTTACAGCTATCATGCACCTTTTTATAGTTTACATAAGTTCCATTTTTCCCTTTGTCAAACAAATACCAACATCCATTCTGGTGTGACAAAATTGCATGACAGTTACTGACAAATTTATTATTGATATTTACAAAACTGTCCCTTGCTGATCCGATAGTAACTGTGTCATATCCCTGCAGTGAAAACTTATCAAAGCTAGCCATTTCTTTACGAAATGCCTGTATCATCACAGAAAAATGCTGACCTGTGCTATAGACTTTACCTGTATAGACTTCCCCATTACTCAGTTCTCTGCTCTCAAACATGTAATGCTGATAGCTCAGTCTCACCCTATCGCTGGATCTGAAACTCCACACATGGTCCCAAACTTCATATGAAATAAACAGATCCTTTATTCCTGTAACTCCTGACAGATCCAGTTCACCTGTACGATTGTTAAGTCCTGGCAGAATGTATTCAACTACTGAATCTCCATAATTTATATAAATAATAAATTTATCCATCTATTGTTCCCCTATACATACCCTTTATCTTTGAGCTGCTGATATATTTTCTTTAGCTGCTCCACATTTGTATCTATTTTTCCATCAACATTCTGTTCATTGTATGCCTTTATAGCCTCATCATAATGTTTCTTAAAGGTTACAAAATAATAATCTCCAGAGCTATCTATCTGGCGGTTATAATCCAAAAACGCCTGCTGCACCAAAATTCTGTAATCATTTGGATATTCCGCTAAAAGTACTTTCAGATAGTTCTCAGCTTCCGTGAATTTGCCCGTATTCAGATAAACCACCACAAGGTTTATGGCACTGTCGAGATCTAGCAGATTTTTATTCCTCAATGTCTCCAGACTTGACTGTGCATTTTGATAGTATGTTTCTACTGATGAATCATCCTGCTTTGATGCAAGGCCTATGTAGGCAGTCGCTAATATCTTTTCTTTCACCGATTCATATTCCGAGGGCAATGCATTATCAGATACAAGCTGTATCATCTGATCGTATTTCTGTTGAGCAGCATATACTTCACTCAGCAATATCAGATTTCTGCTCTTGTCTGACACAGTGAGTGTATTCTGAAGCACATATTTAAGATCATCTTCCGCTTTTGGATAATCTCCCTGAACATAGGCAATCTCTGCCTGTATCTGTTTCTGGTTGATATCTCCGAGTACATCACCATTTCTTCCAAGTACACTCTCCGCAGTGTAAATGTCTCCGCTTTTTGCAAGTGATATAGCATAATCCCTTATGCAATCAGCATCATCCATACATCCCACAGCCTCTTCAAAGTAGCGGTTTGCCTCTTCATAATTCTCAAGTTCAAAGTATGCCAAAGCTACCTGATAGAGAAGATTTCCTTTCTTGATGGGATAATCTTTGTACACAGAATTGTAATTCTCATCATTTAACAGCCTCAAGGCTTTCTCCAATGCCTCCTGGGGTTCTGTCTCAACGGATATCTGAATTACCTGATTATAGTTTTTTTCAAAAGCCTCATTTTTCTTCTTTTTAGATAGCTTATATCCCATAACAACTGAAGTTCCAATAATCAGCCCAATGCAACACGCTCCAGCAATAATTCCCAATCTCATAGCTCTGTATTTTGCACTTGACTTATATATATTTCTTACTGCTGTGAGCATCTGTGTAGCAGACTGATATCTGTCATTAGGATCTGTCTGCATTGCTTTATGAATTATCTTTTTTAACGCCTCTGAATAATCTATATCCAATTCTGTTATCGGATAAGCATTTACAATTCCCTCATTTGGCTTAATTCCCGTCATGATATGGTAAAATGTTGCACCAAGACTATATATATCCGTCCTCTTATCTATTACCATCTGATAACCGACCTGTCCATCACTCTGTATAACCTGCTGCGGATGAAGCTGTTCAGGCGAAGCATATGCTGTTGAAGCCGCCATGAAATTGGTGCCTCTTGTCTCATCAAATGAGATATTAAAATCTATCAGACAGATATTCTCTTCATTGTCCAACATTATATTGCCCGGTTTTATATCTCTATGTATGATTGCCGGTGTTCTTGTATGTAGATATTCCAGCACCTCAAGGCACTGGGAAAGCCATTTTGTTATCTGTTCTTCTGAGAAGCGATAATTATTCTTAACATAGTAACTGAAATCATACCCTTCTATATAACTCATGACCGTATATATCTCTGTTCCAAGCTGAATAAAATCATATATATGAGGAAGATATGAATGGCTCAGATTTTTCATTATGTCAACTTCTCCACGAGCTTCTATCCGCCCCACAAAGTTATCCTTTATCCGCTTGATCACCACATACTTTTGAAGATTCAAATGATATGCAAGATATATGACTCCCATTCCGCCAGAGCCTATTCTGTCCAATATTTGATATGTTCCATTTATCACATCGCCATTATTAATCACTTGTATCTCCTCGTTCCAAAAAACAATAGGGAACAGCCGAAGCCATTCCCTACTGCGAAATTACTGATTTGCTCTTCTTCTCTTGTTTACGATAATAATAACCATACCAAGCAGAACAATACATATAGCAATGATTACCAGAACGATCCACAGGTGAGAATTGAGAATACTTACATCAAATGTAAAGTGTACCTCCTCTATCTTCTCATTTCCTGCTGCATCATAACATGTAACCTTAAGTGTCTGTTCCCCTGACGTTGGACTTACAGTAAACGAAAGTTTTCCATCCTGCAAATCTGCCTCAGACTTAATCTGCTCGCCATTAAGCTCTACCTTCATTGTGGCAAACATTATATTGTCATATGCCTCTATTCCTATATTTGCGCTTGCATCACGCTCAATCTTCTGTCCCTCTTCAACGCCACTTATGATGCAGACTGGAGCGGTGTTATCAATACAGAACTCCATATTTACACCCTTTGACTTGTTATCAGAGATATTACCTACAGTGTCCTCAGATGAAACTGAAACGGTGTATACACCTTCCTTTGCAAATGAATCCTTAGAAAGAACATACTCATACTGATTCCATCCCGTCCTATCCTCAGAATGTTTTACCGTATAGTCTTTGCCCTCCTCCAGGTTAACTATCTCATTGTCGATGGTGTATGAAACTGTTGATGTCTTTACCTCATCTACATTCTGCTCATAGATTGCAAACTTGTCCGATGCTGCTGCATAGTATGAATCAACCGCGGACTCAAGTGCCTTGCTGAGTGAGTAGATTGAACCAAATCTGTTAACTCGATATGATATGGTCTGAGTTGTCTCATGACCTGCCTTATCAACCGCCTTAACTGTCAATGTGTAGCAATCATCCATCTTCTGAGCATGCTCAAGATCATAGAATGAGAATGCCTGTCCATTTGCAATTGAAGACTTAGAATATCCTGACTCTCTCACTCCATTCTTTCCACCTGTAAGAGTTACAATAACGCCACCTTCATCATAGTTCGTATCTGTTACTCTTACTACCGGAAGAACACTTCCTGTATATGATGTTCCATTTGTTACACCTTCAATAGCTATCTCCGGCTTTGTCAGATCTACTGTAAATGACTGTGTCTCTATACTATTGCCCTGATTATTAGCTCTATCCTTGCAAGATGCTGATATTGTATAGTTGCCATCTGCATTGAATGAAACTGTTGCAACATGTGTGTCGCCACTTCCTGACCAACCGCTTATAGATATCGGTGTGCCATCCTTTCTTGCATCTACTGTGATATCCTCAGGTGCGAAGTTGTGCTCATTTACTGTGATGGTAGCTGTTCTAGCCTCACCGTAGTATGTGCCTGACTTTGCGTTGTTGTTGTCGTAGGTGATGGTCATGGTTGGTTTCTGATTATCGATCGTAAAGCTGTCATTACTTACAACAGTCTTCGCTACGTTACCTGCTTGGTCCATTGTAGTAACAGTCAGGTTGCTATAATCACCATCGCCATATTCTGAATTACCACCAAATTCACAGCTCATAACCCATTTATTTCCCTGTATATTGCGGAAATTTTTTGTAATATCCAGTGTCTCATTACCTTTCTGGATTGTTACATGTGTTCTCTCCTGTGCAAAATTCAGTTCATCTATTGTAATTGTAGCCGTTCTGCTCGTATAATACTTGTTATTATGAGCTATACCTGTATATTTTACAGAGTCTATTACTGGGAGAGTCTTATCAATTGCGTATGTTCCAACTTTTTCTGGAAGAGTTGTATTACCAGCATTATCTGTTACCGCAACCCAAACTTCTACTTTATTGCTTTGATCCCCAATTACAACTTTACTGTTTTTCCATGATGTCCGGATTCCGCCTTTTTTATCGCTTGTGAAGTTATTTCCTCCATCTTCAACATTATATCCTCTTGCCTTATCAGGTTTAACTGTATAAGTTACATTCTTTATTCCAGAATATGTATCGCTGGCTGAAAGTTCCAACTCTACATCGCCTCTATAGATACCATATTCGCTATCCTTTAATTTAGTATTAAGTTCTTTAGCCTTGCTTATTGATACATGAGAATTATGTTTGTTTTTGTCTTCCACCACAATTCCATTTTCATAGGTAAAAGTACTACTATTATTATTGCTATCTGTTACTGTAAATGTAATTTTGCCCTTAAAATTGGCACTTATAGCAACCTGAGTTGTAAATTCGTTTTTATCCTGAGTTACTTTTTTATTTTTATTGACCCAATGAACATTTTTACTGTCTTTGCTGTCGCCATCATTATCTGTTTTCCAAGATATTTTACTAATTGTTCCTACATCCTCAAGCATTGTAAGATTTAATATGACCGAACTGTTGTTAAATACATTGTAATCTGTATAAATTGGTTTTTCTTCAGTAACAGTAATTTTTGGATTGTTTTTCGTATCCACATCTACAGTTACTTCAGGGGCAGTTTTATCAAAGATGATACCATTTTCCTTAACATTAGCTTTATTACCTGCCGTATCCTCCACCTGAAGATACATGTTATAAATACCCTCTGTCATTATCTTGACTGTAGCTGTGTATTGATCACTTGTTCCATCCTTAACCCAATTTTTTGAATCTGCTAATGCGCTCTGTAAGCTTTCAAATCCATTTTCTACTTCGGTACTTTTGTTTCTAACTATTATTTGCATTTTCGGCTGTAATTTTTTAGTTGTATTATTCTTTCCAGATGACATAGGTGTTAACTCTGTGTTATTCTTCACCGAACATGTAAACTTCCCGAAATTAGGATTCTTTTCTGTAAGCGTATATGTGTAAACCAATGCATATTTTTCGCCGATCTTTTTGATTTCTTGTTTTCCGAGAATTGTTGGAGCAGTACTGTCTAATGTATAAACATCACTTTCCACCTTATCTACCTGACCATCGGCAATATCATAATAGTATGCAACGAACTTATAATCACCATCGCCTGATAATTCACCCGTTGGAACCGATATAGATATTTTTTTATCATTTTCGTCATCATTACCACTTATAGTTGCATATTTTGTAATGTCTGTTTTTTCTGTATCGTTTGCATCTTTTACAGCATATACCTTAAGGAAATCGCTATATACTTCACCTTCTTTCTTAAAATATATCGTTCCAGTAAATTTCTTGTTATCAACTTCCAAAGTCTTATGACCAGATGTGCTGTTTACACCTGTATCTGTCATGTCAAAATTACCAAAGGAAAACTTGTTGTTCTTTACATAACAAATATTATTAGCCTCTGAAATTTTTTCACCATCTTTTCTACTAATCGTTTTAGTTACTGAATTTCCCGCCTTGTCAGTGAAGATAACACTTATATTATTCTTATCAAGTGCATAAAATTCATTAATGTTTTTTTCGAAAACATATTTTCCGTCCATACTGCCATTATTATTTATTACAAACTCATTCTTTTGAGTTTCATCATTAATTTTTAACTTAACAGTACTTTTATTAGAATCAGTATATTCCCACGATACTTCTGATTCACTATTTAACGCTGTATATGTTTCACCATAATTAGGGAAAATATTATCCTTATCCTCAACTTTTACAGGCTCTACATCAACACTTTCAACTGATGGCATTTCTTTATCTATTACGACTTTATAGTATTCTACAGTAATAGGATTGACACCATCTGACGCCTTAGCAACAATCGTATATTCACTAACTTTTCCTGTCTCAGCCGTAGCATTAAAACTATATTTTGAACCTGATTCTGTATTACGTTTCTCATCATTTACATTTACTGTAAATTCAGAAATGTTATCATCCGATGCAATTATTTCTATTTTTGTATCTTTCTTGTAATATACAGTCTTAACTATCGTATTATTACCGTCAACAACTTCATCATATGTACCAGCATCAAAATCTGTCACCGCTTTTTCACTTATCTGGTCTGATGATATTTTTGGACTTGATTCATCCATAAACATAACAACTTCTAGTTTTTTAGATACATTACCAACATTATCTACAGCATATAAATATATAGTATATTCTCCAGATTTTTTTAGCAGCTTAACAATATTCTTATCATTGCCAAGAACAGGGGCTTCATCCGCTCTAGCTTCATCAGATGTCAATTCGTTATCAGAATATACAATCTTAGCAATGCCACTAGCATTTGTTTTTTCATCACTTGGATCTGACGCTATCACCTCAATTTCCGAGTAATTGTTTACAACATATATTCCTTTTTCGTTTTTATATGTATTTTTTATACTATTTGCATCAATACTAATCTCTGGAGCAGTATTATCTCTCAATAAAGTTACCGCAGAACTCACACCAAACTTCTCAGAACCCTTATTATCATTTTTCATCTGGAATGTATAAGTGTCTGCATTTACTTCGCCAACACTTTCAGTTATCTTCTTAAAATCGCCATACATTGAACCAGTTTCTGATGGTGCTGTCTTAAAACGATAATGAGTATAGCTCTTTGTATTAAATTTTATAGTTGCTTTATTTTTATCGTCACGATAATAATACTTGTTAGTCCCACTAGATTCTACTTTGTCCGCTGACAAATAAAAATCTCCATTTTTACCATACACCACATCACTTACAACCACCGTTGGAGTTGTGGCCATTTTAAAGTCATGTTTTTCCCTATCAGTATCACTGAATGTACACATAACATTTAATCGTATCGTATTCTTATCAGTGAATGATATGTTAGATCCGTCTACTGTGAATGTGTTGTCATTTCTGGTAACAGTAACATTTTCATTATTTGTAGTTACTGACACTTGCCCAACAAGCTTGCCGTTCTCATCGAGAAGATTGTCGCTTGGCAGCTGATCTTTCATTGTCACTGTGTATGTAACATTAAAAGGTATCTCTGGGACAACAGTATCCAACTTATTAAAATCAACACTGGCTATATCTCTTGCATCAACTGCTCTCTGAGATGCAGAAATATTTACTATTTCACTTTCCCCAGCATCAATATCGCCTTTAATAACCTGCTTTTTCCCACTCATCGACTTTGAAATATTAGTTATACCTGTTGTTGAATCAATCACCATATTATTATCGCCAACAAGCTTTATATTGTAACTGATATTTTTGTCCAAAACTGTATTGTCCGCAAGTCTTACATAATAGCTATCATCTATCTCTGTTGACTTTTTATATAATACTGTTGGGATCTTTACACCTTCTGTCCTGACTATATACTGTGTTAGATTAAGTACTATATTTCCTATTTCTGAACTTCCAAGTGAAATTGAACCTTCACATGCAAGCTTTACACCATCAACAGCCTTTGTCGCTGTTATCTTTGCAACCTCTGAATTACCCTTTATTCCTGCTGCATTTTCAACAGTTATTATAGATATTGTTTTTTCATTGCCGTTATCATTAACTTTATCCGTTCCTATGGACACTTTATCAGAACCTGACAAACCTGATACTTTTATATCATTGTATTCCTGATCCAGTTTTATAGTTACCATTGTCAGGTACTTATCCAAGGTTACATTCTGATCTTTGCCATCATATTTAAACTCTGCCTTGTATTTATATCCTGTCCAATTGCTTGACGTCACCTCTGCAACATATGTAGTACCATTTGTAAGCTTTCTGTCTGTAATAACAATCTTATTGCCTTCTGCATCTGTAGCTGTAGCATATGAAGTAACATCAGATACATCTTTGCCATCACTCTTATTCTTGACCAAAAGTTCATAATTACTCAAGTCTACATTGTTCTTCTCACTCTCCGGGAAATTAAGAACAATCTTATTTCCACTGTTTGAGTCGCCCTCAGCCTGTGATGAACCACTGCTGAATGTGATCGAGCTGAGAACCATTACCAGCACCAATACAAGTGCTATCATTCTTTTTGATTTTCTCATATTTGCTTTCTCCTCTCTTATCCTATCTCTATGGTTTCGTCTGTATGTGTAAGTAATATCTGTCTTGTAATAGTAAACTGAAGATCTGCTGCGCCTGCAGCCTTTGCTCTGGCAACCGCTCCACGATCACTCAATACGGTTGTCTGGTCATTAGTAAGTGGTGCTGTCTCATTTGCACCAGCCTCTTGACCAAGCACCGCTGTAGCTAGAGAATCATCTCCAACCTGTGATGCCGCAGCATAATTTATTCCCTGTTCTATGCCAACCGCTGGTCCCGGAGAGCTTGTAAGTCCCATAAGCTCGGCCGGTGTCTGATTTTTCTTCAGATTTCCACTGTCTGTAAAGACCTTGCCCTTCATCTTCTGGTTATATTTCTTGTTAAGCTGGCTTGTGAACGCTGTATTCTCGCTCAACTTCTTGATCTCTTTCCTCTCAGAAAATCCAAACAGCTTTCCAATGACATGTCGTATATCAAACAGAAAGAAAAAAACTATTGTGATGACCAACATTATTATTCCTGCTGTCATCGTCGCAATATATATAGTATGTAAAGTTTCAATATTATTCATGATCACTGCCCCTTTCCTGTTCCAACAGTCGAGGTGCTGCCATATGCTGCATTGTATGCAGTCCACGCATTACTCAAATTGCGGTTTATATAGTCAACCAGTTTCTCATTTGATGCATCCTTCGTCACCGACTTCATCTTTTCCTCAATCTCTGTGAGCATTCCGGATATCTCACTTCCCTCAATACCGGAAGTTTTAAAATCAGCAGAATACTTATATATATTGGTTATGAAGTCTTCGTACACATATAGCTGCGTTTTAGGATTAAGTATCTCACTGTTTTTCAGATCTATCAGGTCATACCAGAAATCGGAGTACGATACCTCTGTATCTCCCATCTCGTTTTTCTTTGCACCGAGTTTTGCATAATATGTACCGATCTTTGCATATATCTGAGCATTGTTGTATTCGGCTTTATTGGTCTTACCGTTCTCCTCCTTCACAAGCTCGACCTGGTTAAACCAGCTGGTTGCCTGTGGGATCATTCCACTATACTCCGCTACACCATCATTTATTTTGCCGTAGTTATACCAGTATGCAGCTCCCATCTTATATGCAAAATTTGCAAAGTTAACCTGATCAGCTTTCATCTGATTGTCATTCTCATTTACAAGTTTTGTGATAGTGCTTGCTTCAGCCTCTTCAAATACGCCATCTTCTGTGTAATGCTCAAGGAGATTTGTAAATCCATCTGCTCTGGATGGATCAAGCTGCACAGCTTTTTTGATATAATCCTCATATGTACTGTTATCCACCGACTGTTCTGCCTTGAGCAGATAACTGTCGTAAGTGGTACTCCTTATGGAATTCTCCTTGGCATGTGCATAAAACGAGGTTCCTCCAAGCCCTATGGTCAGGAGTGCACTTGCAACGAACACGCCAAATTTCACACGCTGTTTCTTCTTATATTCATAGTCAAGCTCGTTATAGTGATCCAGCGCATACATAAGCTCTGCGCAATTCTGATATCTGTCCTCAGGATTTTTTCTCGTACATTTTAATATGATCTGTTCAAGTCCTGATGATAGATTTGGATTCCACTGTCTTATTGGGTACATCTCGTAAGGCGGCTTTGCAGGATTGTGCCCCGTCACAAGATGATACATAGTTGCTCCCAGACAATATATATCTGTTCTGGCATCAGTCTGGCCTCTTCCTCCAAACTGTTCAGGAGCAGCATAGCCCTGGGTTCCCAGACAGGTCGTATCCTCAACTCTGTCGCTTTTAAACTCACGGGCAGTTCCGAAATCGATCAACGTCACATTGCCATCCGGTTTGAGCATGACGTTGGAAGGTTTCATATCTCTGTAAATAATTGGTGGAATTCTTGAATGTAGATAACCAAGTACATCACAGAGCTGTTTTGCCCACTCAACCACAAATTCCTGTGGCTGGGCCCCCAGTTCCTTAAGCGCATTGCTGAGAGGTTTTCCTTCTATATAATCCATTACTATAAGGAAGCTCTCACCATCATCTATTACGTCTACTATACTTGGTAAATTGGGATGATTTAATCTCTTTAAAATATCTGTCTCAGCAATAAGTCCTTGCCTAACAACTTCATAATTCTGTCTGCCATCTTTACGTACCTCTTTGATAGCCCACTGTTTATTGGCTTTCTCATTCATAGCCAAATAGACAACGCTCATACCGCCTTGTCCAATCTTATTCAATATCTTGTATTTTCCGTCTACAAGTGAACCAATCTCTAACACGCTATCCCCTCCTAGCACGTCTTTATCACAGCAACAGAAATATTGTCTTCTTCTCTTCTGTATTTGTTCAAATCCGTTAAATAAGTTATATTCTCCAGCATATTCTGTTCAGTATATAATGCATTTGGATTAAGATACTGATACATTTCCTCCGGAGTAATAATATGTCTGAATCCATCTGAACAGAGCATAAACACATCTCCATTCATCATATCTCCCGAATAAAAATCCGGCTCTATGAATTCCGACGCTCCTACACATTGCAGGAGTACATTTCTTTGTGGATCACGGCGAGCCTCTTCAGGCGTCATCCTGCCCATATCCATCTCACGTTGTATATATGTCTGATCCTTTGTTATCTGATTAAATGCTCCATCTATGTGGTAAGCTCTTGAATCTCCTACATTTACAACATAATATTTATTCTGGAAAAGAAGTAATGCAACACATGTCGTTCCCAAATGGAATCCATGATATTTCCCAAACGCTTCTATCTTCTTTGCCTGAGTCAATATAATATTTTTCCACTGTGCATATAAGACAGCCTGATCAAAGCCTTCAGCTAACATCTCCGGCAAGTCTTTCTGAAACCATGCCGCAAATGCATTTATCAGAGTAGCAGAGGCGAGCTCGCCTTTGGCGAGCCCTCCCATGCCATCACATACACATCCAAATGCTATATTTCCAAGATTGGTATGTGCTGTCTGAAGTAAAACTGAATCTTGATTCGTACTTTTTCGTATTCCTACGTCAGTATGTACAGCAACCAAATAATCCATATTCTTCCCCTCTACAAGTTTTATGCTACTGTGAATGTAAACTCTTCCTCAGCAAACTTGATATTGTCTCCGCTTGAAAGAGCAACCTCCTGCTTTGCAGGTATCATCTGACCATTAACAAATGTATAGTTTGTTGAGTTGTTATCAATGATAAAGTACTGTCCATTCTTGTATACGATATCTGCATGTATTCTACTTACAGAATTGTTATTGGTTATGCAGTAATCTACCTTACTTCTCTCCTTACCAACACGGAAGAGCTGCTTTGTTATATCTACCTTCTCATTCGTCTTAAGTCTTGTAAGTGTAGCCTTTGCCTGATTTGATCCACTGAGAACTGTAGTCTCACCTGTACCGTAACCAAGAACACTTGTCTCACCAGCACCCTCATTCATATAACTTGGTGAATACTGTGGGCCCTGTGACATTGAATTCTGTGGTGGAACTGGAGGTGTAGGTCTTGCTGGAGCTACTGGTGTAACTGACGCAACCGGTGACACTGGTGCTATAGGTGTTGGTGCAGGTGTCGGCATAGCAGAATAGCTCTGTGATGTTGGAACAGTTCTTGTAGGCTCATTGTTCTTCTTACCTGCCTTAACAACAAGGATGATCACAACCACTATTACAACCACTACTACTGCTGCAATAACAATTATTATGATCATTGTGGTATTTGTTGCCTCCTGAAGTCCATCTATAGCTTTCTGAAGGTTTGATGCAGCTCTGTCTATATCTGACTGTGTTGCATCGCTGTTATTCTTTACTGACTTAGCATCATCTATAGCGGTCTCAAGATCTGCAAAAGAATCCTCTGTATAATCTGATGCCATATATCCTGTTGCCTCTGAAAGTGCACTGTCAAGAGCTGCTGTATCTAAAACAACTGCCTCTGTCGTAGCCTCCGTTGCTTCTGTTGCATCTTCGCTTGAAACTTCTGCACCAGCCTCAACTGCTGCTTCTGTTGTAGCATCGTCGCTCTGTCCTGCTGAAACAGTTCCATCTGGTGTAAGATAATTAATTCCTAACATATCAAGAGCATTTGTAACCTCTGATATTTTAAGTGAGTAATAATAGCTTCCCTGGTCTATTGTATAAACAAATGTATTCAATCCAACTACATAACCATTGGCATCTACAAGCGGACCACCTGAACAGCCTCTTGTCATGACCGCTGAATGCTGAACATATGGAACACCATTGTTTGACATCTCACAAAGTGAAACGCTACCCTTAGAAACTGTAACCTGGTCTTCTGTGTAATAATTGAAATCTGTGATATTCATGATGTCTGCTGGGAATCCCATCGCATATACATCTTCTGTAAGATCTGCACCCTCTGGTCTGATAACCATTGCATTCTTCTGATATATTGGTGCATCAAGTTTAAGAATAGCAAAATCATCTATCTGACTTGCTTTAATTATCTTTGCAGTCTGAGTGATATCTCTTGTAACAACTGCCTCTATTTTTATATTGAGTTTCTGAACTCCGAATGCCTCACATGCCTCCTTCTTGGTTGCATCGTCTATCTCTGCAACATGATCACATGTGATTACATACTGACTTCCTTCTTCGCTATCACTGATCAGAAAACCACTTCCACTCTGGATAAAATATTTCTTACCAGAATTCTGATCCTGATGATAAACATTGATCTGTAAGATTCCACTCTTATCAATCTTTGTTCCAGCAGTATCGTCTGCCGCCTTTGCAATAAATGGATTAACCAAAGCAAGCGCTATAACGCAAGCAATCATAATTGCAAATACTTTCCTTAAGTTCCTCATTATTCTCATACTCTTCCTCCTTAGATATGATTGTTTATTTGTTGTTTACATCTGGAACTATACACTCTGTCTTGTCATTACTGTCTATTTCCTGACAAAATGCATGATTTCAATGACCAAATGTCGTTTTATGGTCGTTTATGTCCCAGATCAAACTATTAAATAAACTTTACTTTTATTAAAAAAGTATAGCACATTCTTTTTTTCGGCAATTTTCGATTGTTTCTATTACGTATATTCATGTCTCAATTACAGCCAAGTGTACGATAATCCACTTTGTTAATCTAAAACCCCTATATATCTCCTGCCTATTTTTAATGTTTCTCCTGTCGTCATAATTATTGTTGAGTGATTATAGCTTTCTATGTAATCAGTATTAACTATTACTGCATTGTGACATCTTACAAAATTTGATGGTAATTCATTCTGTATATCACTCAAAGCCTTGTACTCATATAAAACACCATCATTTGTATAAAATTTTGTAACTCTGTTTTCTATTCTTATAAATCGTATAGAACTACAGTCAAGCATGTTAACTGTTCTATCGAATTTAATCCTTATCATTCTTCTATCCGACCGTCTTACGTCCTGCCTCAAAACACGTGACACACATTTTTCCAACCTATCATCCTGAACACCTTTTAGAATACAATTGATGTGGTCTGCCTCATATATATCTATGTCTACAGGAACACTTTGCGTGTAATAAATAATCCTACACATAGGGGCCTTTTCATTAACCTTTTTTGCAAGCTCAACTCCAGTATATTGCATATTTCTAAACACTATCTCCGTTATCAGAATATCGCTGTCAAACTTTCCATCCTCTATATCAAACATTACGTCATTGGGTTGACAGCATACTATTTTCACATTTTCATTATCAATATTATATTTTTCGTTTAACCTACCATACAACTGAATTCTTGTGTTTATATCAGTGTCACAAATAGAGATTTTCATATTCAGTTTTCTCCCCTCATTATTTATATTGATCTCGCCTCACTACACGCCACAATCTAGCTAATTCAGAGAGTTTATTCAATTATTACCTGATGCTAAAAAGTCTGAAGTAATATGAATTTTGAACATCAAAAATCACCACCCAGTCAATGTATTGTCTATTACGTTTATTTCGTTGTCTAGATTACATTCAACTGTAAATGGATTTATTTATATCTCTATTTGATATATTTTTTTGTATTTTAATGTTGAAATACGGAATTTTTTATTATATATTCATTTAGGCTAGTAAATATATTTACTAAACCAACCTATTTCATTTCCATGAGGGGGAAACAAAAGATGAAATATCGTACCAGACCGGCGGAACACATATGCTCTCTGGAGGAGCTTTTCACAGAGCATCTGGGGCTTAACATTCCCATTGTTCCACAGACGTCTTCATACTCTAACAAGCACACTTTCAGCCAATTATTATTTTCACGGAATCCTAATCAATATGACGACATTGACAAAATAATGTCATTTTCCGTCTTCAAGGATGCGGATATAGAACGACTTAAGAAGGATGCAGATTCAGCACAGAAACCTCTGTACTATCTCATCCATCCTGACGAGAGCTATCCTACAGGCACGAAGCTGAGTGTTTTCTTTTCCAACCTGGCAAATAAGAACTTTTCCGGAAACGAGCAGCCTCTTCCTATAAGAGCTCTGCTGAATGCGATAGATTACGACAAGCTGTGCGCTCATCTTGACAATCTTATAGAGACCAGAGGTGCACTGGACTCTGATTTTATAGTTTCACTGCAGTCATATCTGAGTAACGTCCTCTCAACAGACAACCAGCTTACACATTATTGCTCTTTGTTCAAATGCACCTCACCATCAGAATATCTTGCTACGATCCTTTTGTATGCGCTTTTTGATGATGTGAATTTCCCTGCATATGCATCGGAGGTTGCAATAACAAGAAATATCAAGGAGCCTAAGGTTGCACATCCCGTGACCGATCTGAACAACCCACATTTTCAGAAGCTAATGAATGATGCCAGGAGGGTTGACAAGCTACAGGCATTTGCAACATATACACTGATAGTCCTTTACTCTGTACAGATGCTTGCAACCATCTTCTCTTCTACCTGGATCAGTTCCTATGAGGCGACAAGCACAAAGGGGACGCTGTTCAGTATTGTCATGCTGTGTGCATCCATCATTTTGACAGCTTTGAGATTTATTCCATTCTCATTGCACAAGAAGTATTCGGAGCTAAGCCTGATACTTGAACATTCCGTGCTTGATGAGAACAGTAACACCTATAGCATTACATATAATCATTTTCAGAACTGTTCGAGATCTTTTAATGATATACAACAGGGGAGACGAGTCATCATCACTTTGTTTTGTATGATGAGTATTCTGTATATTGTTGTGTCATTTGTATTTAACAGCTTTCCTCTTCTGGTGGCTCTCGTCAGTTTATCATTTGGTGGAGTTATGCTTATCGACAGCATGGTTCATGACCATATTACCTACAAAAGGTATGATGCTTTCTTCTCCTCGGATCTGCCAGGTCATGTTCCTGCGTCCAGATTCGGAGTGGCGCGCATGTGCTCATGGGATTACGATTCCAGACTGAACTCTTTCAGACACACCAGCTACAACAAGCTCACAAACTACAGTGAGGATTGCATCCGGCATATATATGATCAGGTAGCGGATTCGTCCAAATACAGTTGGGCTACTCTAACCGCTTTCATTGTCACTCTTTCATCCATAGGTGTGATCGCCGAGATTCTTCAGCTTGTGAATCCTGACCTGGAGTATTTCAGAATGCCAAATGCTTCCATGCTCTATTCCGTCACAATGATCCTTATTTTGCTGAACGGTGTTCTGAACATACTTATACTTCTCCGTGCGAGATCCCATTATCAGAAAATGGCCGAATTCTCATTCTACGCCGGCAATCCTGACTCTGATAATTATGAAGTAACAACACTGTTCCGACACAACCTGTACGCAGGCAGCATATCTGAGCTTGCGATTGCCAGAGGAATATATAACTACAATTTGTGTCAATTTGAACAGAGCCTGTCCACATCGGACATCCAGCCACCTGACGACCGTTATCATCCTATGTATATCGTGAATCAGAAGCTGCATCTCATCACAGATGTTGCGCTGTGCATATTCGTCGCATACCTGAGCATGGCGGTATGGCACTCAAATAATCTCCGCAATCTGATAGGCCTGCCCATTCTTGTCGCAGTGTATGCCCTGTGGACATTTGCAATGTATCCACTATTCAAATACAGAAAGATCAAATCCAGCATCCGCAAGCTGAATGTTGAACATAAAAATAAGGAAACACGCTGAACAACTAAGCGTGTTTCCTTCTCTTTTCTATTTCTTTTCTTCTCAGAACCACCATTGCTATGACAAGAGGCGACACGAGAAATACCAATTTTGCCCATCTCATGCCAAGGGCTCCCACAACCAGACTTATTGCAAATATCCCCAGCTGATCTCCTATTCCATATGACAGTGTGGACATAGCTGACGCCCTTCCTCTGACCGATATATCTACACTTTCCATGACCATAAGATTTATCAGTTCTTCCGCAGAAAAGTAAAATCCATTCATGCAGCCCCAGAGTATTCCCAGCAACACCGATGAAACTCCATGCCCTACTCCAAGTGTAAATGCCATACCTGATATGAGGCTAAGCGCTATTCCCATCTGCACCACATATCTCCGTTCCATTTTGTCTGCAAGTATTCCTGTCAGAACATTTATAGCCAATGATGCTATGGGCTGTATGAGCAACACTGTATTCACATTGCCCTCTCCCATACCTGAGAAGGCACACAAAGGTTCATTGTAATATGTTATGCCTGCTGTCGCCAGCCCCACCACGCTTATGCTTATGAGAAGATTTCTGGTTGCATGATCTCTGCATATATCTTTGAATGTTTTTATAAAATGTATATGTCCATCATCTGTGCTACATTCTGTACTGTCCACAGATTTTCCCTCACTCCTGTTTGCCGATCCGCCAACACTCGGTGCAGCTTTAGAACCAGTTATATTCGGGAATCTGTACAACATAACCAGTACCAGACCTATTAATCCGCCAACAATTCCAACAGCGTAAAGAATCTGCCAATTATGTCCGCCGCCATCCACGTACAATGACCTGAGCAGAGGTATACACATGGCTGCTGCCATGGACACTCCACCACAGATTCCTCTGACAGTTCCTCGATGTTTTCTATCTACCGCATCGACTATGTATATCAGATGTATGTCCAGCGAATATCCCAGTATGAGAATTCCATTGCCAAGCAGGTATATCCACAGATTGTTTGCCAGCAGGCATACTGCACTTCCAACAGCCAGAAGCGCCACATTTATGATCATCATCATCTTCCTGCCTATGATATCCGTATATGACCTGATAAATGGCGTGAGCGCTCCGATAAGATAAAATGGCAGCATGCCTCTGCTCATATATGCAACCGCCGCTTCAGAACTCATCCCACGCGGATCCATGAGAAATGTCCTAACAGAAAGTGACTGCGTCTTGCCGAACATCTCAGTGCAATAGGAATCCACAAATTGTACAAGTATTATGAGTGCCACAGCCGAGATGGCTGCGACTGCCAAACGTCTTTTATTTGAATCTGCCGTTTTGTCATTCATCAAGTTCTAATCCCCTTCTGTAGTACATAAAAAGGGAAGCTCATCGCTTCCCTTTTTGAATAACCACTGGCCGTTCGCCTTGATATCACTCAAAGCATCAACGACTCTTACTTACTAACCTTCCTGAAGTTCTTCTTACCACGTCTCACAACAACGCCCTCGCCATCGAACTTCTCCTCTGGAATTGTAGTCTGGACATCTGTGATCTTCTCGCCGTCCACAGCGACACCGCCCTGCTCTACGGCACGTCTGCCCTCGTTACGTGATGTAACAAGACCTGACTTAACGAGAACTGACACGATATCGATGGCGCCGTCCTTGAAGTCATCTGCTGCAAGTGTTACTGATGGCATGTCTGCTGCAACACCCTTGGAGAACAGTGCCCTTGCGCTCTCCTGTGCCTTAGCAGCCTCCTCCTCGCCGTGTACAAGCTTTGTGAGCTCGTATGCAAGGATCTCCTTTGCCTGGTTGAGCTGGCTGCCCTCCCAGCTGTCCATCTTATCTATCTCCTCAAGTGGAAGGAATGTGAGCATACGGATGCACTTCAGAACATCTGCATCTGCCACATTTCTCCAGTACTGGTAGAACTCAAATGGTGATGTCTTGTTAGGATCGAGCCATACAGCACCCTTCTGGGTCTTACCCATCTTCTTGCCCTCTGAGTTGAGGAGAAGTGTGATTGTCATGGCGTATGCATCCTTGCCAAGCTTTCTTCTGATGAGCTCTGTACCGCCAAGCATATTGCTCCACTGGTCATCGCCGCCGAACTGCATGTTGCAGCCGTACTTCTGGTACAGTGCGTAAAAGTCGTAACTCTGCATGATCATGTAGTTGAACTCAAGGAAGCTGAGTCCCTTCTCCATACGCTGCTTGTAGCACTCTGCACGAAGCATGTTGTTGACTGAGAAGCATGCTCCAACATCGCGGAGAACATCTACATAGTTCAGGTCGAGAAGCCAGTCTGCGTTGTTGACGAGAAGCGCCTTGTCCTCTGAGAAGTCTATGAACTTGCTCATCTGCTTCTTGAAGCAGTCAACGTTGTGCTGGATAGTCTCCTTTGTCATCATCTGTCTCATATCTGTACGGCCTGATGGATCACCGATCATGGCTGTACCTCCACCTATCAGCGCGATAGGCTTGTTGCCTGCCATCTGAAGTCTCTTCATCAGACAGAGCGCCATGAAGTGGCCTACATGCAGGCTGTCAGCAGTCGGATCAAAGCCAATATAGAATACTGCCTTACCATTATTTACTAAATCTCTAATTTCATCTTCATCTGTTGTCTGCGCTATAAGCCCTCTGGCTACAAGCTCGTCATAAATCTGCATGTCCCTCTAGACCTCCTGTATTTATTTATTCAATGTGCGGTTCACTAGCACCACACAGGCAAATATTATAACATTTTGCTATGCACTGTGGCAAGTATATACACACAATTCCCTGTATTATTTTCTTATAAATCGTCCTTCACACGTCATTTTCTGCCGCCATCTGCAAATTGACATATATATCTCCGGCACAGACCTCCTGCCATGGCTATAAGCAGAAATATATATGGTGTTGTGAGCGACTGGTTAAGATTGACAAATGCCTGAACAGCATACCCGGTTATCCCGAGCAGAACAGCTATCATACTGCCCTCATCCTCAGCATATCCAAGCAGGCACTCCAAGCCAGTCCCTGTCTTTGAACCTCTTACAGTTCTTGAATCTCTCGAAGCTGCCTTCTCCTTTGATCTTTTTTCTGCGGATTGACTGCTCATGCTTTCATTCTCATTCATCACAGCTCCTGATACCGCAGTTCTCACAAGAGCACCACCTGTGGTAACCAGCAGTCCTACGTAACTCACTGCACCGAATATTCCTGTGGTTATCAGATACTGCAGATACTCATTGTGAGCATTATCATATATAACACCCACCGCATTCATCATATCGTCGTAGTATCTATCAGTCATGATCGACTTCACCGATTCATTTCCATAACCGAACAGCTTCTGTGGAACACTGAAATCCCTGTACGCCTCCATGAGTCTCCTCCACACAAAACCCCTGTAGTTTCCCCAGGAATCTTCAAATGAAAATATACACATGTGGTTGTGCGCCGCATATATAACAACAGCCACGATGCCTGCAAGTGATACGCCAACCGATACAGCAAGAGCTGCCTTTCCGCGGAACTTCACAGTCCACTTTGAAGCCAGCCTTATGGCCGCCCATACAACGAGAACGACCACGGAAACTATCCACACCATCCGGCTGTCACTCACAAAGCAGCTCAGTCCGTCAAGTTCTGAATATCCGTTATCCGTTCTTCCCAGCATAATGCTGATCGCCAGGACTCCGCACGCCATAACCAGGCATACATCTGCAAATTCTCTTATTCTTCCGCGGTATGACGCCCATATCCATGCCACAATCATAGCACCACCCACGCCTGCATATGCAAGGTTTGCATTGGATATGATCACCGCTCCTGTTCCTGTGAGCACAGCGATGACTGCTGTTATCCGTATCACTATGCTCTCTTTTCCCTCCGAGCTGATATACGCCCCGGCTGCCATCGGAACCAGCACGCACAGGAAGCTTGCAAATATATCGATATTGCCAAATGTGGATATGTATACATTTCTTATGCTCTGCATCAGCCCTTCCCTGAGTCCAAGGAAATCATATCCCATGAACTGGCATATGCCGACAATTCCCACAAATGAGCCCGCAAGCATGAATATGACCACCACATACCGCCTTATCCTGCAATATCTCGCCATACACACATACAGGAAAAAGGCCAGCAGCACGAACTGAAGTCCGCACCTTCTGCCCTCCTCGCCTGTATATGCTGCTACCTTATTCCCTGACATAAAGAATGCCAGAACATTTGCCAGAACAAATCCTGCCATGAATATATCCATGGTCATGATATTATGCATATCCATAAAATGTCTCAGGCGTCCAATAAACCTGCTGCCATGTGCCGCCCCTGCTGAAGCATCTACATTCCCGCCTGAGCTCTGCGACCCATGCCCTGTGCTGACATTTCGTCCAAGCACATCCACCAACACCGCAAGCACCATAAGCACCGCATAAATGCACAGTGCAATATAAAACGCCCTGTACTTGGTTACTGTTATATCAAAATATCTGTCATGAGTTATCAGGGGATACGCAGCCCCCATATATATAAGAAATAACGTGGTTATTCCGTTCTGAAGTTCCCGCCTGCTGCCGTCTCCTGCTATGTTGTCCTTCTTGCCCATACGGCTATACTCCTTTTATAAAAGCGGTGACAATAATCTGAGTATCGCACCAAGTATATTCACCCTGCTTATGTTATTTCTGCACCACGGAATATCTATCTCCTCCGACTCGGCAAATGTATCCATCATATCCTTCTTCACATCTTCTATGGCCTTGCAGTCATACAGAAGAGTTCCACACTCAAAGTGGTGATAGAAGCTCCTGTTATCCAGATTGATGGATCCCACAGATGCAAGCTTGCCATCCATGAGCAAAGTCTTTGAATGTATAAATCCAGGCGTGTACTGATATATCTTCACACCCGCCAGAAGCAGCTCCTTGTAGCTAAACTGGGTCATCTTGTATATATATTTCTTGTCCGGGATGGCCGGCGTAACAATACGCACATCCACGCCCCTCTTGGCTGCCAGCTTCAGTGCCATCATGAGCTCGTTACACACGATAAGATATGGGGTAAATATATAAATGTACTCCTGTGCATCATTTATCATCTGCATGTACAGATTCTCACCCACATTCTCTCCGCTCAGAGGACTGGACTTGTACGGCTGAACATATCCGTCACTTACGCCACTATAGTCGATTTCCGCCGGTCTATAGTTGTTGTAGCTTCCCTCTGAATATCTGAAGCTGTTCCACATCTGAAGGAACATAACAGTGAAGCTCCAGGCGCCCTCGCCCTCAAGTCTCACTCCACTGTCCTTCCATTTGCCGTACTTCTCTATCTTGTTGATATACTCGTCAGCCATGTTGTAACCGCCGGTGTGAGCTATCTTGCCATCAATAACAGTGATCTTCCTGTGATCCCTGTTATTGAAGATAGTGGCAAAGAATGGAACCACCTGATTGAACGCCATACATTTGATACCGTAGGATTCAAGTTCCTTCCAGTAATACTTCGGCACATTGAACACAGATCCGATGTCATCATACATGAACCTGACATCAAGTCCCTCCGCAGCCTTGCGCTTCAATATCTCAAGTATGGTATCCCACATATAACCCTTGTCCACGATGAAATATTCCATGAATATATACTTCTCCGCACTCTCCAGGTCTCTGATGAGATCATCCATCACATCATCGCCTATGGCATAATACTTTACACTGGTATGCTTGTACAGAGGCGCCTCAGCCACATTCTCCATATAATTACATATCCTGTATGTAGGCTCCGACTTTAAATTCTCCGCTGGGACCCAGTTGTCCCCCTTGACGTTCTCATATACCTCCTGCTGGAGAACCCGCAGAAAATTCTTTCTGAGTTTTTTAGGTATCAGCACATGTCCATAGAGCACATACATAAGACCTCCCAGCACCGGGAATATGAGTATCGGCACCATCCATGCCATCTTTACCATAGGGTTAGTATCCTTTGTTATAAGATACATTACAACTATTACGCTGAGCAGCTTGAGAGCACCCGATATATAGATATATCTGTCCTGAAGAAAAACAACCCCCAGTATCATGATCGCCAACTGGACGACCACAAGAAAGCACGTTATTACCATTCTGCTTAGCAATCTGTTCAGTATCTTCTTCATATATTTCCTGCCTTTACTGAATTGATGTCACCTTATAATCCTGATCCTCTACTGTCTTCTTGAGCACGCTGTCATCAACGTCTGCCTTGAGAGTGACAACCGCTGTTCCTGTCTCATGGCTGACTACAGCCTCCTGCACCTGGTCAAGGGCCTCAAGACTCTTCTTGACTCTGGCTTCACAATGTCCACACATCATACCTTCGATCTTCATTGTCTTTGTCATAACTTTGTCCTCCTTGATTCTATACCTTTTATTTTTATCATAAATGTCTGTCAAATTCAACCTCAGCGCATTTGTAACAACACAAAAACTTGACAGGCTCATGGCAAACGCTCCGAACATAGGATTGAGCGTCCAGCCAAATATCGGGATCCACACGCCGGCGGCAAGTGGTATTCCAATTATATTATATATAAATGCCCAGAAAAGATTCTCTTTTATGTTCTTAACTGTTGCCCTGCTGAGTCTTATGGCCGCCGGAACATCTGTGAGCTCACTCTTCATGAGAACAACATCCGCAGCATCTATGGCTATATCCGTGCCTGCACCTATGGCTATTCCTATATTTGCCCTTGTGAGTGCAGGGGCATCATTTATTCCATCACCAACCATGATCACATGCCCCTTCTGCATGAGATCTCGCACAACGCTCTCCTTGCCGTCCGGACGCACGCCCGCTATTACTCTGTCTACGCCGACCTGCTCTCCTATGGCTTTGGCGGTTCTCTCATTATCACCGGTTAACATAACTACTGAAAGTCCCATCGACTGAAGCTGGCTTATGGCCTCAGCGCTGTCCTCCTTCACAGTATCCGCCACGGCTATTATTCCGAGGACTCTGTAATCTCCGTCAGTCTCCTCGGCAAAGAACATAGGTGTCTTTCCCTGCTGTGATACCTTCTCTGCGTTATCCTTCATCGCCTCAGGTACATCCGCATAGCCCTTTATATAATCCATATTTCCTCCGATGATCTTTCTGCCGTTCAGACTTCCCATCAGACCGTTGCCCGCAACAGCCCTGAAATCGGATACCTCATAATTTTTATCCTTCTGTGCATCACCTGTCTGGTAATTCTCACTGTAATATCCAACCACAGCCCTTGCCAGAGGATGCTCTGACAGCTTCTCCAGAGCCGCAGCCTTCTGCATCAGCTCGTCATCACTTACTCCATCTGCCGCCAGTATATCCGTCACTACCGTCTCTCCCTTTGTGATCGTTCCGGTCTTGTCCATGACCACTATGCTGCTCTTTCCTGTCTCCTCAAGAGCAGTCGCAGTCTTGAACAGTATTCCGTGCTTGGCACCTATTCCATTTCCCACCATGATCGCAACAGGTGTGGCAAGCCCAAGGGCACATGGGCAGCTTATAACAAGCACTGATATTCCTCTCGCCAACACATAACCGGCATCCTTGCCCACTATTATCCACACTATCATCGTGATAAATGCTATCAGTATGACAACAGGTACAAACACTCCCGAAACCTTATCAGCAAGCTTTGCTATTGGAGCTTTGGTAGCCGCCGCATCACTTACCATATCTATTATCTTGGACAGTGCGGTATCCGCACCTACCTGTGTAGCACGGCATTTCAGATAACCCGACTGGTTGATCGTCGCCGCAGACACACGGCTTCCTACAGTTTTATCCACAGGTATACTCTCACCTGAGAGAGCTGACTCGTCCACAGCGGAATCCCCCTCAAGGACTACTCCGTCCACAGGAACGCTCTCACCCGGTCTAACGGCAACTATATCTCCAACCGCAACTTCGTCTATATCCACGGTGACCTCCTCACCATCTCTGATGAGAACGGCTGTCTTCGGGGCAAGATCCATCAGACCTTTGAGTGCGTCCGTGGTTCTTCCCTTTGAATATGCTTCAAGCGTCTTGCCGACTGTTATAAGCGCCAGTATCATGGCCGCAGATTCAAAATAAAAATCATGCATGAGCGTCATGACACGCTCACCGTCACCTGCTGTCTGCGCCGCTGTCATGGCATAGAGCACGTACACGCTGTATATGAATGAGGCACCTGAGCCCATGGCCACCAGCGTATCCATATTAGGCGAGCCGTGTATAGCTCCCTTAAATCCACTCACAAAGAATCTCTGATTTATCACCATCACAATTATGGTTAGCAGCATCTGCGTGAGTCCCATCGCCACATGATTGCCGTCAAAGAAGCTTGGCAGCGGCCAGTTCCACATCATATGTCCCATTGATATATACATGAGGGGAATAAGAATTATAACTGATGCCACCAGTCTCTTCTTCATTTTTCCAAATTCTTTGTCCGCCTCACTCTCACCGGAACCGCTGCTCTTCCCACCTGAATGTGAAGTATTTCCGCCAGCAGATCTTCCACCCGCCAGACTCGCACCGTATCCTGCCTTCTCAACTGCAGCCACTATAGTTCCGCTGTCGGCTGTTCCATCCACCATCATGGAGTTGGTCAGGAGATTCACCTGACACGAGGTAACTCCCTCAACATTGGATACGGCCTTCTCGACTCTTGCACTGCATGCACTGCATGTCATTCCTGTCACATTGTACTTGTCCATATATTTCACCTTCCTTTATCAAGCATCAGTCAGTTCGTAACCGCACTTGCCAATAACTGACATATCTATTTCATAAGTCTGGTAACCGTATTTACCAGATCCTCTATAGTATCATCCTTGCCATTTCTTATATCATCTGCAACACAGGTCCTGATATGTTCGGCAAGGAGCTGTCTGTTGAAGCTGTTGAGTGCCGCATTGATCGCCGACACTTGGAGCACGATGTCTGTGCAATAGGCATCATTTTCCAGCATACTCTTCACGCCTCTTATCTGCCCCTCTATCCTGTTCAGTCTGTTGAGAAGCTTCTTATACTCCTCGTCTGTCCTTGTCCTCACCCTGGCTTCCACATCGCTTATCTCTCCGCCATGATGACAGCAGCATTTCTTCTGTTCTTCCATATATCTTTCCTCCATCCTTATTGAACTCCAGCCATGCAAAATTTGCCTTCGGCAAATGGCTGGGGCTACATGTCAAGTTTTCATAGAAATCTTGACACATCCCTTGTACATCAGCCATTTCTGTTCACATTTCAAATGACGCTGCATATATGCCATCTGTTTATTATCTGCACATTACGGCTGTTAAATTCTCTTTTCATCCACGGATTATATACCCCCTAGGGGTATGTGTCAACAATAAAAAATCCTCATAGACCAATATTTATACCACTTTATCAGTCTATGAGGGTTTTTCTCCTTTAACCTATATGTCTGAGTTTTATTTACTCTGTTGTATCCTGATCGCCCATGTCGATATCAGCATCTCCGATATCAATCGCATCTGCGCTTGACTCATCACTGCTGTCTGCATCGTCAGTATCAGTTATATCAGTCTCATCAATGAGGCTGTCGTCACTTATATCAAAATCTGAATCACTGTCAATAACAGAATCAACTACAGATGAATCATATGTCTGCTGGTTCAGGACATCCTTAAGATCTATCATATCTCCTGTGGTAGCATCTAACATGATGAGCTGTATTGGATAATCCTTATCGAGGCTTCCATCCTCCATCTTGTCGCACTGTGCAAATACCCATACAGGGCTGTATGTGTACTTATCTCCATCCTTGAGCTTGTAGTATGTAAGTCTTACATCGTTGAACTCAATGGTGCTGTACTGTGTCTTGTTGTCTGTGTAATACTTATTTACAGCCTCCGGAAGCTTCTTGAGTGCATCATCCCAGCTTATAAGATCAACGTTGTCCTTCTTGTCTCCTGTTGCTCTGAAGGAATCAAGGCAATATGCTGAGATAAGTCCATTGTCATCAATACCGAGCTGGAATGTCTCATCCATGGTGTCATAATATACTGAGTCATCCCCTGTCGAAAGGGAATCAAGGCCGTATACATTAGGTGTATATGGAGCCACACCGTCCACAGAACGCTTGTATGTTACCATATAACCATTCTTCTCTGCTGCAACTGTGTTGTATGATGCATCGCTGTAATCCCACAGCAGATCAAAATTACTTGTCTCTATAACATCTGAGATTCCACATGATGCAAGGAAATCTGTTCCCTTCTGCTCAGCATCTGCCGCACTGATGGAAGCTGTGTTTGCGGAAGCCTCCTCGTCAGAATATTCACTGCTGTAGCAGTATACACTTGTTGCGCCATCCTTAGGTCTGTACTGTATAAGCTGATCCGATGGATAGTAATCCAGTGAGAATCCGCCGCCTGTGGACATGTCATCGCCACTTCCATAGAATGTTACCATGAACTCGTTGTCCCCTACAGATCCGATGAATGTGTCTCCACTGTAGTCTCCGGCTCCCTCTCTCGTATCAGACGCTGTCTTGAGTTGATCCTTAAGTGACTTCATGTAATCCTCATAATAGCTCTTATCATCATCCGATGTAGCCTGATCCATCATGGACTGAAGTGAATCTATCTCTCTCTGTATATCCTCCTTGTACGGCTTATCCCAGTTATATACATATACACCTGCGCTCACGTCAAATATATTCTCGCACACACGCTTCTTGTAGTCATTGTCTACATTGTTAAGCTCATAGTAAAGCACTGACATCTTATCTGTGTCAGGCACCTCTATCTCTGTGGCATTTATGGATACATCTGTGAGACCTGTATCTGCATTGATGCCCTCAAGCTTGCCATTGTATGACTCTGGTACGTCGAGTCTTGATGCCAGCTTACCGCCACCACCGCCGTTCTCGTCGTCTCCCATGTTGTAATCCACCTTCTTCTTGCCACATCCTGTAAGCGCAGTTCCTGCCACAAGTGATGTCACCAAAAGCAGCGCCGCCGCTTTTTTGTAACCCGCTTTTCTCATATAAAATACCAACCTTTCCTTACTTAATTGAAGTAATTATAATATATTTTCCCCGCTGACACAACACCATCTGCTATCACTCTTTTGTGATGATGACCTTGCCGTCAACAACCTGAACCTTGACCTTATTGCTGTCGATTCCGGCAGCCGCCAGCATATCAGGGCTTATCTGTACACGATTTGCCTTATCGAGTATCGAGAACTCCTCATGTGAATCATCAGATGAGAAGCCGTCTGTCGTCAGCTCGTTCATTCTGTCCTTGTAAGATTCCTTCATGATCTTCTCTGTGCTAATCTTGCCGTCCGCAATCATAACCACACGTCCCACCTTATTTGCAAGGCTTATATCATGTGTAACTATGATTATCGTTATCCCGAGCTCTTCGTTCAGCTTTCTGAACAGATCCTGTATCATGTTGGATGTCTTGCTGTCCACGGCTCCCGTTGGCTCATCCGCAAGAAGTATCTTCGGATTATTTGCCAGGGCTATGGCTATGGCAACTCTCTGCTGCTCACCACCTGACATCTGAGATGGATATGAATTTATCTTGTCCTCAAGTCCCACTCTGCAGAGCAGATCATGGGCTCTTGCATACTTGTCTTCCTTGTTACTCTTGTCGAAGTACATAGGTACCTGAACATTCTCTATGGCTGTCATATATGGCAGAAGGTTTCTGGAGTTTTTCTGCCACACAAATCCTACAGTGTGCTTTCTGTACTCCACAAGCTCCTTATCCGTCATCGCAAACAGATCCTTGCCGTCGACATACAGCTTTCCGGCCGTAGGTCTCTCAAGTCCTCCGATCATATTGAGGAGTGTGGACTTTCCTGATCCCGACTTTCCGATGACCGCCATGAGCTCGCCGTATTTGATGTTGAGCTCCAGGCCCTGAAGAGCCATGACCTCCACATCGTCAGTCTTGTATATCTTGACAAGGCTGTCACACTCTATGATATTCTCCTCAGAACCAAGGCGTTCCCCGCCGGCTTCTTTATCTGTGCCAGCCTCAGGATCTGCTTCCACGGCTTTCCCGCTGTCAGTGCCCTCGTCTTCCTGAAGATCCATGCCGTACACGAACTCCTGCGTCTCCTGGCCATCCGTGTTCTCCATGTCCTGTGTCTCCACATCCGGTGCTATAGTTTCAGGCTCCACAGCATCGTTCTTCTTTTTTCTGAATAAATGCTTATCGCTCAACTATCTCACCATCCTCTATCTCATATACTACATCACCGAGCTCCATAAGCTTCGGATCATGTGTCGTCATGACTATCGTTATTCCTTCCTTGTACACCAGCTCCTGGAACAGCTTCATGACTGCAAGTCCCGAAGCCGTATCAAGGGCTCCTGTAGGCTCATCCGCAAATATTACCTTTGGCTTATGAGCCACCGCTCTGGCTATGGCAACTCTCTGCTGCTCACCACCTGACATCTGATTTGGGAAATGCGTCATTCTGGATGACAGTCCCACCAGATCGAGCACCTCTTTTATACGGGCATCCCTGTTGCCCTCATACTCCGCAAGTCTGAGTCCGAAATCGACGTTCTCATACGCACTCATAATCGGGATCAGGGCAACCGACTGGAATACAAATCCTATATTGTATCTTCTCAGCTTCTCCTTTTCCTTCTCGTTCATCTCGCTGTACACGTGGCCGCCGACTATCACTTCTCCCTCAGTAGGCTCATCCAGCGCGCTCAGGATATTGAGCAGTGTCGTCTTACCCGATCCTGATCGACCTTTGAGTATAGTGAGCTTTCCAGCCGGGACTGTTATATCTATTCCCTTGAGTGCATAGAAATCTTCTCCGCTTCCAAGTCTGAAACAGCGTTTGATTCCATGTGCCTCTATCATAATTTCATCCATAGATTAATCCTCCCCCAGCTTTAATGCCTGTGTTATATTCATCTTCTTCAATATAGTTCTTATGACTACGAAACATACAACAAACATAAATACAACAACCGCTGTGAGCTTTATGATGTCGTAAGGATCCACAGCTATCGATATCGCTATGTTGTGTGATTCCGGCAGATAAACCACGGCAACCAGCTTGACGAAAAGCGTCGTAGCCGCAGCACCGACTCCGTATCCCGCCAGACTGGCAAGTACCGAGCTGAATATCTGCTCATTTATGAGCATCTTGTTGATCTCAAGCATGCTCATACCCATAGCTCTGTAGATACCAAACAGAAGTTCTCTCTGTTTGATGGATGTTATCCAGTATATCAGGAATCCCACCGTACAAAGTATGATCGCTATGATAAATGACAGTGAGAACAGACCATTTGTTATGAGCACCAGAGGTGACTCCTGCATCTCTGACACATCCTTATCCACACTCTCATACTGCACTATATTGACATCCTCATCACTGAGTGCCTGAAGTACATCCTTGTAGTCCACACCATCCTTGAGATGCATCCATACCTGGTATGGTGTCTGACTGAATGCACCAACAACATATGCATAGTTGGCAACTACGAGGTATCTCTCCACCTCCTGCATCTCTCCCTCGGAATCCTTCTCATACACATACTGTTGGAATCCCGGGAATGCATCCACTATGGCACATACCGTTCCGCTAGGAGATGCGATCTCCTCCTTCTCCTTGCTTGCAATAGGACTGTATCTCGCATAGTTTATGGAATCTCCAACCTTTATATTGTACTTCTTTGCAAGGTTTGATGAAATGATGACTCCATTCGACACTGTTGCAAGATCATTCAGGTAATTGTACCAGTGCTCCTTGTTGAGTCCGCTCTGCAGTCTGGCCGTCTCACCGAACTCCTTGGTGTTGATACCCATGAGTACGCTGCCCGCCAACTCCTCGCCGCCCGCTTTTATGACGGCATTATCGTCGTATATGACTCTTGTCACCTTGTCACACAGGCTGTCCTCGAGCTTTGTAAATCTCTCAAAATCTTGCTCTGTGTAATACCAGTGGGTCTTCTTGTCTTTGTCTATGTATGTTCCTCTGGTCCACTGCTCCTGTACCACAAGATCCGTTCCCAGATTGTAATCTATTCGCTGTGTCTTGTTCTTATTTATGGTTCTTGCCATGTTCGAGTTGAACATACCCATGGCTATTGTCATTACAAGGAACACCGATATGAATCCCTGCTTCTTGACCGTACGTGTGATCTGCAGGAATGATGCGTACACAGCCGGTGACCATCTCTTTCTTCCGATCCTGTATATCAGTCTTATCAGGTATTTGATGAGTCTGAGCACCAGAAGTCCCACTGCAAATATAAAGAGTGAGGAGTTCAGAAAGATGACCGGATCAGGTCTTGAACCCGCAAGTATATCGAGTGCTATCGTCGATTTCTGCTTGTTGTAATTGTACAGGAGGTATATTGAAAGTGTCACAAGGATGACGTCCACAAAGAACTTCTCCCAGAATGGCCTGTAATTTACCTTTCCTGTTCTGCTCTTCTGCTCTACTATGGAGTTCTTGGCGTATTTGAACACCGGAAGTGTCACAAATAATATAGCTATAACAGCGGCAGCCAGACTGTATACTATCATCCACGGATCTACTCCATAGAAATGTGTATCCTTAAATCCAAACTGCAGGAACGAATCCGTGCTTGCTGCAAGCTTACACAGAAGATATCCTATAGGGATTCCTATCACTATGGCTATCACCGACAGTATTGCCGACTGTCCAAGGTATATTCCGAGAACCTGCTTCGTGCTGGTACCACGGCTCTTGAGCATGGCGATCTCTCCATCCTCCATCTCAAGTATCTGACTTGATACCATGTAAATGAATGCCAGAAGCAGAACCAGTATTGGGAGCTCCAGAACCCATATGATTATACCGATGGTTCTTGCATCGCCTTTATAATCTATGAGCACACTGCTGAAATTCTGCTCAAAATATTTATCTGACTTCTCAAATGACTGGAGATAATACAACGTGTCCATGGCATTCTTGTGTGTTATCTGTGAGTAGTCAAGCATGACGTGATCCACGTAGTATATTGTGAGGAAGCCGTACTTGCCTATCATGTCGTTGAAGTCATCCTTCTTCACATATACCTCGCTGTCGAGATCTGCAAGCTGGTCATACCAGAAGCTGTCTGAGTAATCCTTCTCCTCAAATACACCTACGATCTGATACTTCATAGGATTGCCCTGTGAGTCAACGGCATCGCTGAGTCCGGTATCTATGCTGAATACCTCTCCAACGACAAGGCCGTATTTGTCAAGGTTTCTCTGTGAGATGATACAAGGATACACACCATCCTCTGTCTTGGCATCCTCGAGTGACGTTCCATATGTTATGTTCACATGATCCTCTATCTGTGGCATATATGTCATGTTGAAGCTGGTCCTGTGATTCAGGTTGCTCTGGGTGTAACCCGCCTGAAGTGACAGGCTGGTCTGCTTCTGCAGAGCATCTATCTCCATGTAGTAGTTCCACATGTCCTCATATTTGCCGATCCTGCCAAGCACTGCATCGGCATCGGCATAATCGTCTACCGCGCATGAGCCTGATCTGCCGATAGTTGCCGGATACTTGTTCTGCTCTACCATCGCCGCGTCAAACTTGGACGACATGAGCATATCCAGCGCTCCGTTTTTGAACATTGGGTTGCACGATGCAACAGCCACCAGCAATATGATTCCAAGCAGGAGACATGCATTTAACCACTTCTTGTTCAATAATTTATGTGATAAAAATTTAAACATTATATCTCCTCTCTGCTACTCTGCTGCCGCCGCATCTCCGCCAGATGAATCCGATCCGCCATCCGACTGGCTGTCTGCGCCTGACTTTGAATTATCGGAACCTTCTGATGAACTCGATGAGCCACCGGTGGATGTTGCTCCTGATTCCTTAGCTATGACATCGCCCTCTGAAAGACCTGACAGTATAACCGTCTTGGTCTTGTCTGCCTCGCCGAGAGTGACATACTGCTTTATGATCTCATCATCCTTGATGAGCCATACATAGTCATACTCATTTGAATTGTTCTTGCTCGTCTCATGATAGATCATGTTGTTAGGTATCATGACCACGTTCTCATAGGACTTTGTCGGGTAGCTGACCTGATATGACTTCGGCTTCTTGTAAAAGCTTGCATCATCAACCTTTACATAATACTTCAGTTCATCACTGCCTGAACACTTGGTTACGTGAACCCCGCCCTCTGAATCAGTACTGATATATGACTTGGAGCTGTCTCCGGTGCTTCCGACACACACTCCGCTTATCTTCTTACCGCTGTTGTTCTTATTTGATATTGAAACCTTCTGGTTTACAGCAAGTTTTCCCTCTGATATGGATATCGCCAGGATCACATTGTCGTTGCTTCCGACTGTGAGTACATTTGCACCTTCCTTGACAGCCACATCAGTCTTCGCGCCAACCGAGAGTACTGTTCCCGCCTGGTCAGCGTAGACAGTTATCTTTCCGCTTCCATCATTGTTCTTGTTGAGCTTTTCTCTCTGTGCGTTTAAGCTCTTGATGGTTGCATTGTGTGTATATATCCTAAGATCCTTGTTGTATGTAACAACATTTCTCTGGCACACGAGCTGCTCCGCCATGTAGAGAGTGTTCTCTGCATCCGTCGGCGTTGCCACCTTACCCTTCTGGTATCTCGTGATCTCATTTGTAAGCTCATTTATCTGATCATCAAAATCCTTGAGATCCGAACTGTAAGTCTGGTTCTCCTCGCTGATCTGGTTATCTATATCCTTGACCGCCGCTGTTCCGCCGCCACTGTCAATGACAAACAGCACATCCCCCTTCTTAACCTTCTGGCCCTTCTTGACGTTGAGTGACGTGAAACGTCCATCGCATGGTGCAGTGTAGCTGACACTGTTGAGGTCCTCCACCGAGAACGAATCGCTCTTCACCGTTGCTGTCTTCGTATATGAATCGAGTGCCACCGTGTATTCTGTGTAATCACTAGGCATGACCGCATCTGAAGCGTAGTAGACAAGATCGCCTTCCTTGAGTCCGCTGACTACCTCTGTGTAGTTATTGTCGCTGGCACCGGTATCTATATCCCTGCGCTCCTTCTCACTGGAATCTGTCTTGACATATACAAATTTCTGGTTGTTCTCCTCGTATATGGAATCATTTCCCACTGTGAGTACGTCCTTTGCATCGGATGTACTGAAATACAGTGACACCGTGTTGCCCACGCTGAGGATCTTATCTGCATCCTTCACACCCTTGAGCTTAAATCTTGTGTATGGAAGACTTGACTTGCTCTGTGCCACAGCTATCTCCTGATTGGTGTAGTTGTATGGCACTATGTCATACTGCTTTCCATTTATCACAGTGTACATGTTCTTATACATGCTGTATGTATTCTTCTTGAAGCTCTCACCGGTTATCTCTATATATGGATCACTGTAATCTGAAACCACGACCACGTTCTCACCGCCGCCGACAGTATTCTCACTGCCGCTTATCTTCTTGGCGTATGTTACCGTGCCCGGACGGTCTGCCTTGAGCGTTCCGCTCTGCTTGACCTTGTCCTCATCCTCGTCCTGCTGTGTGAGCTTTTTCTGCTCATACTCATATAAAAGATTATCGTACCTGTTGTTCTCCTCATTTATGGCTTTTTCTGTTCTGGCCTCTGCAGCGCCCTTTGAATCACCGATCTCTTCGCACGCCTTTATCTTCCAGTCCAGCTCAGCCTGATTCTGCTCATATATCTTCTGCTTGATCTCATGTGAATACTTCTTCACATCCTGGGAATCAGCTCCCGAGCTGTCGTCCCCATCCATCGATGTTGAAGAATCATCCACTATTGAGCCTGAATCTGTACCACTGCCATCGTCTCCCGATGCTGTGGATGCATTGCTGTCAGTCTCTGCAAGAACCGTGTCCTTCTTGACCTCATCGCCCACATTCACATACACCTTTGACAGAGTCACAGATGTGTCATAGTAATAACAATAGTCAGTTGGGACTATCGTTCCGGTCTTGATGACCTTTTTGCCTATATCTCCATATGTGACCGGTCTGTATGCCTCGTTTGTACTTACAGGTTCAACGAGCTCAGGAACCTTCTCGCTGTTCTCCTTGCCACAGCCCGCCATTCCTCCTGCCATGACAAATGACATTACCAGGCATGCTATTCTGGCGGTCATATTCTTTTTTGTCCGTGTGCTGCCTTTATGCATAATATTCTGTCTCATCAATTTATCACCACCTGCTCTCCGGCCTTCAGTCCTGATTTGATAACTGTATAATCATCCACCGTATCTCCAACAGTAACTTCTACCGCATTCCTGTATCCGTCCTCATTTACAGTGTACACATACTTCTTCTCACCCGAGCCGTCAAACACAGCCTTTTTATTCACATATACAACGTTCTTTACAACCGGCTTATCTATGACCATCTTGAGGGTATCCGCTTCGGTCACTCCGGTCATATCACTGACAGGCTGAAATGTAAGTTTCTGCATCTCCTCTCCGGTGGCAGAGCTTGTATACTTCTCACACTTCGTGAGCTTCAGTGTAAATGTTGCCTCCTGAAAATCAGCATCGTAGGTCTGCCCCTCCTTGAATTCGTATGAATCCGCAGTCTCTGATACATAATCAGACGAACCCGAATCCACCGTTATGAGCGTATCACCCGCTGTGACATATCCATACTGCAGATCTGAGTTGACATAAGTCACTGTTCCGTTCTTGTCTGCAATGACCTGATACTCCTTCATTCTCTCGTTCTGCTCTTTGATGTATGTATCCGCCAGATCCATATCCTCCTTCGCCGCGGATATGTCACTGGAGTAATCCTGGCTGCTGTCTATGCTCGCCAGCCTGTTGTAATGGTCTATAAGAAGCTGATCCCGCTCCTTCTGATCCGTATACTGATCTATGGTCTTCTGGATATCCTTGGCCTCAAACTGAATCATCACATCGCCTTTGGCCACCTTATCGCCCTCTTTTACCTTGACCTCCTGAACCTTGTAGTCAGACTGCTGTATCGAGTAATCATTGCTGCTGTAACCATCAGGCTTGAGCTCCAATGTCAATGAGGACTGGATATCTCCGCTCTTAACCTGATCCGTATTGAATTCCACCTTGCTATACGGCTCTATATTTATTCTGGAACTTCCTGTCTGTCCACCGGTACTGCCTCCGCAACCAACCAGCGACACGGACATCAGACCGGCAATCGCTGCCGCCAGAACCTTCTTATTGAATATCGCTTTTGACACGCTCTATTCCTCCTGTTTTTATGAATATATTTGATTCTACCCCCTGTCAGCCCATATATCAAGGAAATCTCCCGGGAGTTAATATTAGTTAAAAAAAAGAGAAAGCTTATGTTTTAAGCTTTCTCTAGAAATAAAAAATGCGGGAGATGGGACTTGAACCCACACGCCGTTTCCAGCACTAGATCCTTAGTCTAGCCTGTCTGCCAATTCCAGCACTCCCGCATATTCTATATGTAATTGACAACCGCCCATTCTCTCACATCCGAAATTCCATAGGACTTTCAAAATAAAAATGCGGGAGATGGGACTTGAACCCACACGCCGTTTCCAGCACTAGATCCTTAGTCTAGCCTGTCTGCCAATTCCAGCACTCCCGCATATTTATGTGATGTCGACTTCTGTGCTCGTCACCAACGAATAAGATAATACCATCTATCGAATACAAAGTCAACAACTTTTTTCAGATTTTTATCATATTAGTGAGCTTTCTGTCCACATCCTTCATAAGGTACTCCTTGAACGCTGTGTAATACTCATGTGTGAACTGTGTATACAGGAACTTATTCCAAAGATTACTGCAGTATGTACTGTCAAAATCATAATATGAATCAGTATATACCAGACCATTGCTGAACCTGGTCACATCCAGATACGGTTCCTTTCCTGCATAGTTAAGTCTCATAACGAGGTTCTTCTGCTCACTACAGCAAGCAAAAGTCTCAAGAAACATCTTCATCTGATCCTTTGTTATTCTCTCTACGAACATATGTGCCTCCTACTCTGTGTCTTTACTCTCATTGGTCATCCCCCTAACCTCTATAATTATAGCATACGCCTCCGAATTATAAAACCTTTTCGCGCAACAAAAGAACCGGATGTGTAAGTTTATACCACATCCGGTTCTTTTTACTTATATATAGAAGATTCTATATTCTATATTATGATAACTGTGCCTTTGCAACCTCAACAAGCTTTGCAAATCCCTCAGCATCGCTGATAGCCATCTCTGAGAGCATCTTTCTGTTGATGTCAACACCTGCCAGCTTAAGACCATGCATAAGCTTGCTGTATGAGATGTCATTCATTCTTGCTGCTGCGTTGATACGAGCGATCCAGAGCTGTCTGAACTGTCTCTTTCTCTGCTTTCTGCCAGCGTATGAAGATGTAAGTGCTCTCATAACTGACTGCTTTGCTACTCTATACTGCTTGCTTCTTGCTCCTCTGTAGCCCTTTGCAAGCTTTAATACCTTATTGTGCTTCTGCTTTGCGTTCATTCCGCCTTTAACTCTTGCCATTGGTTTTCTTCCTCCTGATCTATTAGATATAAGGTAATATCTTCTTCATTACCTTCTCGTTTGTTGCGTCTGTCATTGTAGCCTTTCTAAGATTTCTCTTTCTCTTAGTGGTCTTCTTTGTTAAGATATGACTCTTATAAGCTTTAGATCTCTTTAAACCGCCGTTAGCTGTTTTCTTGAAACGCTTAGCTGCTGCTCTTTTTGTCTTTAATTTAGCCATTTTACTTACTTCCTCCTTGAATTATATGTCTATAATAATTTAACGCTTTTGTGTTAAAAACATTATCATGCTTCTTCCTTCAAACTTAGCAGGCTTATCGATAACTGCTATCTCTGCAAGCTTCTCAGCAAAGTTGTCAAGAATAACCTTTGACTGCTCTACATGCGCAAGCTCTCTTCCCCTGAATCGCAGTGTAACCTTAACCTTATCGCCATGCTCAAGGAACTTTCTTGCCTGATTGATCTTGGTATTAAGGTCATTCGCATCGATGTTCGGTGAAAGTCTGACTTCCTTGACTTCCATGGTCTTCTGCTTCTTCTTGGCCTCTTTCTCTTTTCTGGCCTGCTCATAACGATACTTACCATAGTCAACTATCTTGCACACCGGTGGCTGTGCCTTAGGTGCTATCTTCACAAGATCAAGTCCTGCATCCTGAGCCATCTTGTATGCATCCCTGGATGACATTATTCCAACAAGCTGACCATCTTCTCCGATGAGTCGTACCTCTCTGTCTCTAATCTGTTCGTTGATCATTAAATCGCTAATGACTCTCTACCTCCACACTTTTAAAATTCAATTCTCTGACATAAGAAAAGTGGATAGAACCATCTATCCACTTTCTTAATACAAAGCATATTCAAACTCAGGAAAACCCTGTAAATCTTCTAAGCTAAATATTAACCCGAGTCATGTCAGACCATGCTGAGGTGAGAGTGGATACTCTGCTTCTATGTTCACTGTTTCACACAGCAATGGTAGAATACCACATCGCCAGCCGTGTGTCAACTGTTATTTTTCTTTTGTCGATATGCCTCTGTGCTGCCTTTATATCACTCATTATCGCCGTGGGATTCAACCGGGATGAACACCCTGTCATTGTCCTCTTCCTTCACCGGCTTCTGACTCTCCTGCGCAAGCTTCACAAAATACATCTGTGAATCAAGCTTTGCCTTGCCCCTGAGATCCTGCTTCGCATATGAGCCGTCAGGCTGCATGATGTGAGCCTTGAGTGTATCCTCAAGCTGTATCTTAAGGATATTCTTTATCTTCTTCTTAAGCTCCGGATCCTCTACAGGGAACGTTATCTCAACTCGCTTGTCCAGATTTCTAGGCATCCAGTCCGCACTTCCCATGTATATATCCTCAAATCCGTCATTATAGAAATAGAATATTCTCGAGTGCTCAAGATAATTTCCAACTATGGATCTTACTGATATATTATCTGAAAGTCCCGGAACTCCTGCCTTGATACAGCATATTCCCCTGACGATGAGTTCGATCTTTACGCCTGCCTTTGAGGCATCGTAGAGCGCATTCATGATCACCGGATCACAGAGACTGTTCATCTTGGCAACTATCCTTGCCTTTTTGCCCTGTCTCGCATTCTCTGCCTCACGGCCTATCAGCATGAGGAATTTGTCCTTCAGCCAGATTGGGGCAACTGCAAGCTTGTTCCACTTCTTCGGCTCTGAATATCCTGACAGCATGTTGAACACCGCCGTCGCGTCCTCTCCTATGGCATCACTGCAGGTGAGAAGTCCCATGTCAGTGTAAAGCTTTGCGGTCTGATCATTGTAATTTCCTGTTCCCAGATGCACATATCTTCTAATTCCGTCCTCCTCGCGTCTGACAACCAGTGCGATCTTGGAATGTGTCTTAAGACCCACAAGGCCATAGATAACATGACAGCCCGCCTGCTCCAGCTTCTTGGCCCACGCTATATTGTTCTCCTCGTCAAATCTTGCCTTGAGCTCGACGAGAACAGTTACCTGCTTGCCATTTTCGGCAGCCTGTGCAAGTGCCGCGATGATAGGTGAATTGCCGCTGACACGGTAAAGTGTCTGCTTGATCGCCAGGACATCAGGATCATTTGCCGCCTGTTTTATGAACTCTATGACCGGTGTGAACTCATAATATGGATGGAACAGAAGGATGTCTCCCTTCTTTATCCTGTCAAATATATGGCTGTAATCGCCCATTCCAGGTACAGGCTGCGGTTTGTACTTAGGATACTTCAGATGGTCAAAACCATCTATGCCGTTCACCTTCATGAGGAATGTGAGATCCAGAGGTCCGTTGATCTTGTATACGACCTCGTCATCGACTCCAAGATGCTTCTTGAGCTCCTTAAGGAGCTTCTTGTCCATGGCCTCGTCCACCTCAAGTCTTATGACCTCGCCCCACTGTCTCTGCTTGAGCTGCTTCTCGATCTCCTTCAGCAGATCTGCGGTCTCCTCCTCATCTATGGAGAAGTCTGCATTTCTCATGATACGGTATGGATATGCACACACTATGTCGTAGTTCAGGAACAGCTTGTCAAGGTTCTTCTCGATAACCTCCTCCAGAAGAATTATCTCGGTAACGCCCTTCTCCTCAGAAGGAAGTCTCACGATCCTTGGAAGTACAGATGGAACCTGGACGGTCGCTATATCCGTCACGTCCTTTTTCTTATCGTATATGAGTGCACCTATATTCAGTGATTTATTGCGCACCAGCGGGAATGGTCTGGACGAGTCCACCGCCATAGGTGTGAGTACCGGGTATACATCCTTCTCAAAGTATTTGTCCACGTACTTTGCCTGCTTTGGAGTGAGATCCTCATGGTGTCTCACAAGCTTCAATCCGTTCTGGGCAAGCTGAGGGATGAGGGATCTGTTCAGTGTCTGATACTGGTTCTTCATGAACTCTTTGGTGCTGGCATGGAGTGCGTCAAGCTGCTCCCGCGCCGTCATTCCGGCTATATCCTTCTTGGTGTATCCGGCATGCACCATATCCGTGAGTGATGCTATTCTTACCATGAAGAACTCATCCAGATTGGATGCCGTTATACTCAGGAACTTTATTCTCTCAAACAGAGGAATGGTCCTGTCCTTCGCCTCGGACAGACATCTCTTGTCAAATTCAAGCCAACTGAGCTCTCTGTTATAAAATATCGGATTCTTATCTGCCATCCTTTACAACCCCCTTTTCTGTTTTAACACAGGCTTCACTCCAAAGACCTTTCTGAACAGTTCAGTCTTGGTCTTGAACACCCCTGCCTCAAGCGTAATATCATTCAGTGTATCTACCGTCATCGTGAGCACGTAGTCCTTGAAGCTGAACTTCATGTCACTTATCTTCTGCCTGTGGCTCTTGTCAAGGACATCCGCAAGTCTCAGTATGGATGCCAGCTTGGCGACCTTCATGTAATCCGCAGTCATCAGCGATACCTGTGCCTTTGTCTGTGAAGGGAGATAATACTCGTTGAACTTCACAATATTTGCAATCTCCTCCCTCTCCTTGTGGGACAGTCCAAGTATCTCCGTGGACATGATTATGTGATAGGACATCATGGTGCCCTCGTTCATATTTACAAATTTGCCACAACTGTGGAGCATGGCTGCGATCTGGAGCTGCAGTCTCTCTCTCCTTCCGAGTCCGTGGACGCTCTTGAAGGAATCAAATATATCCAGTGCGTTCTGCGTCACATTCTGCGTGTGCTTCCTGTTGACCTTATATTTCTTGGCTATGCTGTTTGCCGATGCAATGATATCCTCGTCGAAATTCTTATTCAGCAGAAGCGTTCCGTTCTTATCCATATAATCGGCAACTATTCCGTCACAGAACGTAACATCCGGCGTGATGATATCCTCCGCCCTTGAGTTGTCGAGGAATGACTGGTAAATGATCGCCATCGGAAGCATCAGTGTCGCCCTCTCGTATGGCACACCATATTTTTCTGAAAGGACCTCCGGGGTGGTCTCAACTACCTTGTGATAAAGCACGCGGAACTGATCTCTTGTGATCTTGTCTGTGATATTCAGCTCCGGTCCGACCTTCTTCAGATTTGCGATTCCGTCTCCTATGGCTATTATGCTCTTGATGTCCTTATCGTTTATAAAGAGGTTCCTGAACTCCTCTATAAAGTTCGATACGAACTCCTCCATGATATTCTCCAGAGCCACCGTGTCTGCGCCGTATTTTGCCAGATAATCCCTTATTCTCACGGCTCCTATAGGAAGGTTCTGTGTCTGGATCAGATTCTGCTTGTCAAATATAGATATCTGAAGACTTCCCGCTCCTATGTCCAGAAGCGCCCTGTTCTTCGTGTCGGCATCCTCAAACTTTGACTTTGCCGCATACGCCTTGTAGTTCATGAATCTCTGCTCCGAGTTGCTGAGCACTGCGACGTCGATGCCTGTGTGCTGCTTTATCCTCTCAAGGACCATGACTGAATTCTCCGCCTCACGCACAGCGGACGATGCATACGCCTTGTATTCACGCACATCGTATTCCCTCATCTTCCTGCGGAATTTGTTGAGGATCTCACATACCTTCATTATGGAATCCTCGGTTATCCTGCCACTGTTGTAGGTATCACTTCCGAGCTCAACTGTGCTGTTGACGTAATCGATCTCCCTCGCCCCTTTTTTGGGAGTTATCTCATACACCTTCATTGACAGCTCGTTAGAACCTACATCGATGGCTGCAAATACCTTACTTGCCATATCTACCCCACCTTTCATGTTACTTATCAGTATGTTCCAATTATCTTGAAATCCATAGAATCCTTATTTATATGATCCAGCGCATCTATCGTCGCCGGATCCATGAGACTTCCCTCAAGAGTTATGAAGAATGAATATTCCCATTTTCTTCCCCTGAGAGGCCTCGACTCAATGCTTGTCATATTGAGCCCGTTATGTTTTATATGTCCAAGTATACTGTAAAGGGTTCCACTCTCATGTGGCAGTGCAAAGCATACAGATATATTTCCCGCACTCTTCACATACTCCTTTTTCTTTGACAGTATGATAAATCTCGTTGTGTTGTTCTCATTGTTGACTATATCGTCCTTGAGTATCTCAAGTCCGTATATATCTGCGGCAAGAGCGCTCGCTATGGCAGCCTGGGTAATATCACCTTCATCCCTGACCTTCACCGCACCCACTGCAGTGTTCGCAACCGGGCACTGTGCGTATCCGGCTCTGTTTAGGAATTCACTGCACTGCAGAAGCCCCTGCGGATGGGAATATACAGTCTGTATATCAGAAAGCTTTGAGCCCGGAACTCCCATGAGCATATGTGCCACCTTGACCTCGTCTCCGCCCACGATGGTCAGGCCGCTGCTGCCAACCATATCATATATACCACTCACAAATCCGGCAGAGGAATTCTCTATAGGCAGGACTCCGTAATCAGCCTTGCCGCTCTTCACCGTCTCTATGACATCCTCAAATTTTGCAACATTTACATTCTTTATATCCTTGCCAAAATAGTCATGCATAGCCTGATGACTGTAAGCCCCCGGAACACCCTGGTATACAACCACCGTGTCTTTATCGACCTTCAGATGATCCACGGGCACAAACCCGCTCACCACATCAGAGCTTATATGTGCCAGCGCAATATCTCTGCCCTCAACACACGCTCTGTCGATAAGCTCATTCTTTCTGGTGATAAGCTGCTGTATCTGCTCTTCCAGACTGTTTATCTCTTCCAATGTATTCATTCTATCTATCCTTCCACTTGAAGTGTCAAATTTGTCACTGTTTGTCCAGCCCGGCACGAAGCTCGGATATTGTCTTGCCAAGCAGCGGGTGCCTCTTGTATCCCGCTATCGCGGACAACGGTTCAAGTACAAACTCTCTCTTGTGCATCTCCACGTGTGGTATGTGAAGATCCTCACTGTCATACACGACATCATCATAAAGCAGGATATCGATATCCAGAGTTCTCGGTCCCCAGTGGATCAGCCTCTCTCTTCCCGCCGCTTTCTCTATTCCATTCACCAGTCTCAGCAGTTCCTCAGGAGTCCTGAGCGTCTCTATCTCCAGACAGCCGTTCAGGAAATCGTCCTGCTCAACGCCGCCATACGGCTCGGTCTCTATAAAATCTGATACTCTTGTCACCTTGGTGTATTTATCCTTGTTCAGCTCATCTATGGCCATGTCCAGATATGATTCCCTGTCACCGATATTTGACCCAAGTCCAAGATATGCTGTGTGCTTTTTTCTGCTTATGGACACGGACACTGTATCTACATGTACCATGACCGGAGCCCACGGCTTCTTTACCGTCACATTTACCCCTCTCACATCATCGTAAGTGAGAAGTATCATGTCTGCTATCTCCTCAGCCACAGTCTCTATCAATTTATAATTTCTGTTCTTCATGACCTTCTGTATGCCATCGCACACGCTGCCATAGTTCACAGATTTTCTTATATCATCACTTCTGCCGGCCTCCTGGGTCGACACCTGCATGGATACGTCCACCACGAACTTCTGTCCAAGGACATTCTCCTCCCTGTACACTCCGTGATGTGCAAATACCTCAAGTCCTTTTATATTGATACTGTCCATACCGCACCTCCGCTATATGTTATCTGGCACTCAGCATCGCATGCGTCATCTTGAGTGCTCTGTAGTTGCTCTTCACATCGTGTACTCTGAAGAAATCGCAGCCCTTCACAAGCCCAAGCACTGATGTGGCAACTGTTCCCTCCTCGCGCTCGGTCACCGGAAGATCAAGTGTAAGTCCTATCATCGACTTTCTCGACGTTCCGAGGAGTATCGGGAGATCCCATTTGTGGAGCAGCTCCAGATTGTTCATGAGGAGCAGATTCTGATGCAGATCCTTTGCAAATCCTATTCCCGGATCCACCATGATCTTGTCCCTGTCTATGCCTGCTGCCAGAGCCATGTTAACCGACTCATCCAGATCTGATACAACATCAGCCAGATAGTCTGTGTAATCTGTGTTCTCCCTGTTGTGCATGAGACAGCACGCCTTGTCATACTTCGCTATGACAGCCGCCATCTTCTCATCGTACTTCAGTCCCCATATATCGTTTATGAGATCTGCACCTGCATGTATACCCGCCTCAGCCACCGCAGACTTGTATGTGTCGAGTGATACTGCCACGTCGAAATCTCTCTTTATCGCCTCTATTATCGGTGCGGTCCTCTCTATCTCCTCCTCATCCGATATCTTTGTATATCCAGGTCTTGTGGACTCACCGCCAACATCTATTATCACAGCACCCTCAGCTATCATCTTCTCTGTGGTAAACAGAGCTGTGTCCATGGTGTTATGCTGTCCTCCATCCGAAAATGAATCCGGAGTCACATTCAGTATCCCCATCACATAAGGTTCTTTTCCACTCTCAAATGTCTTGTTTCCTATTATCATCCTTTTATCCTCCAGATATTAAATATCCGCACATGACGTGCGATCCCCTGGTACTTCCCTTAATATTTTATCCCTGTATTGCGTGCACTCTCCAGCCAGTAACACTGGTCTGATGCCTCGCAGTCAAAACAGTTTCGAGACAGCTTATCCGCCTTATACAACACATATGCCAGTCCTTCCCGCTCAGCACCGTCTGTATTGTGTGAGCCTATGGCATCACATATCTGCGCATTCTCCTGCGTGGAAAATCCGCACTGCTCCAGTATCCTGCCCGCATACTCAACACTCAGCTCATGATGCTTCCTGCCGGTGTCTTCAGAATCTGCCCGTCCCACATCGTGAAGAAGTGCCGCGGCATATATGATCTCCCTGTCTATCGCATATCCCTGTTCGATATTCATTATATACGCTATCCTAGCAACATCCAGGCAGTGCTCAAGTCCATGCCGGCAGAATATCCTGTCGGTCTCCTTGTTCCGCACAGTCTCCATGAGACGTCTGTATTCATCGTTGTATATGATCCTGTCCACTCTGTCCATCTCTGTCTGCATCAGCTTTCTATATATCCTCCATGTTCCGCACGGTCTATGATCGGCCCAATAAATGACAGCGAGCCAAATACCATCACCACCGGATCCTGCCTGCCATCAGCCAGCGTCATCGCCAGCCTCACGGCATCGTCCACATCTTCCTGCTCATAGACTTCATCTATATATGTCCCTGCCAGCTTTTTCAGCTCATGCCTTGAAAGTGCTCTCGGGTTATCCGGCTCAACTGCTATGAACGCAGAAGCCCCCGGCATCATGATCCTGAGCATCTGCTCATAGTCTTTGTCCTTGAACACCCCACATATATATATGAGGTCTCTTCCGGCAAAATACTCATCTATGTTCTGTCTAAGTGCTCTCCAGCCTCCCGGATTGTGCGCGCCGTCCACATACATGAGAGGTTTGTCCATAAGCTTCTGGAATCTTCCCTTCCAGAACGTCGCTTTAAGTCCTCTCCTTATGTCATCCTCAGTCAGCTCATATCCAAGCCTCATGAGAACATGTGCGGTCGCAGCCGCTGTGGCACTGTTATATATCTGATATATGCCCGGGACCTGAAGTTCGTATCTCTGTCCGCCATATATATATTCACTTCCATCAACAGACTCTCCGCATATCTCTATATCCTTCTCCCTGATAAGTACCGCCAAGTCCGATATATTATTCTGCTCACATGCCATATCCCACATATCCTCAAGCTCTGAGGCAAGCGGGTACGCCACACATGGGCAGTTCTTTTTCAATATTCCAAGCTTCTGTCTGTATATATCCCTCAGGGTGTTCCCGAGAAAATGCATGTGATCCATGCTTATACTTGCTATTATCGTACAGACCGGATGACTGCACACATTTGTGGCATCCTCCAGTCCTCCCATTCCGGTCTCAAGCAACAGGAAATCGACCTTTTTGTCGCAGAAATAACAGAACGCCACCGCTGTCTCCGTCTCAAACGATGTGGGCCTTCCCCAGCCGTCCGACACCATGTCATCCGCTGCATCTTTCACCGTCTCAAGATATACGGCAAAATCCTCCTCAGACATATATTCCTTATCTATCTGAAATCTCTCAAGATATGTAAATATCGTCGGAGATATATATCTTCCCACACTGTATCCTGCACTCTCAAGTATCTCGTCCAGAAATGCGCATATTGAACCTTTGCCATTTGTTCCTGCTATATGTATAACCGGGACTGCGTCCTGCGGATCGCCCAGCCTTCTCAGCAGCTCCTTTATACTGTCAAGCCCCAGAACGCTTCCCATGGTGTCCGTATATTCTATATAACTTCTTGCCTCTTCATAAGTCATGGCATATATCCGTCCCTTCTCATCTGTGCCTGATAAGTGGTGCATTCTCATCTATAGGCAGCAGCTCATACCCATCATCCCGGAGTCTTTCAATGAGCATCGGCAGTGATTCCACCGTGGTGTGCCTCGACTCAAGATCATGCATCAATATGACCACATCGTCGTGCTGCAGTGCATCCTTCATGATATTGTCGACAAGCTGCTCCGGCGTGTAGCTGCCACACACGGCATCATTGTTCAGCGCATTCCAATCATAATATATAAGCCCCTCGGCATTCACATAGTCTATCAGGGTGTTCATATCCACTCTGGATACCGTATTTGAACTGCCGCCCGGGAATCTGTAATATACACAATTTACACCTGTTACATCATACAATAAATTTCGCAATTCCTCAATATCTTCGGAGAAATCAGCAAGGCTTCCATATATTTTATCGTAATCATGGGTGTACGAATGAAGCCCCAGTGTATGTCCCCTATCCACTATATCCCGGTAGTCATCATAGTAGCTCTCGTCGCGCCCCACGACAAAAAATGTTGCCTTCACATCATATTTATCAAGGATATCCAGTATCTCCCCGGTGTTTCCGGATGGCCCATCGTCAAATGTGAGATACGCCCTCTTCGTTATCTCCGGCTCCGCATCAGACTCCGTTTCATCCTTCTCCGGCTGCATCTCCCCGGTATCATTTGCCCCATCCACCTCCGATGGTGTGCTCTCATCCGCCCCCAGGACATTTGCCTGCTGCCTGACCGGCCCTCCGGCAGTATAAAAGCCCCACCTCGACTGGCTGATTATGTAATAACAACAGAAAATTATGGCAAGAAATATGGCAACCGCCAGCATTATATACTGCCATCTGTCAGTCACCTCCTGCACATTGTCATTTTTTTTCAAATGATCCTCGCCACCTATAGCGTTTTTTCTATTATATTATTTTTTATTTTTAATTATGTGTCTCTTTTTTATGCCATGAATATTTCTCAGATATACGGAGAATATAAATAGCAAATATAAAAAAAGGAGAACATGTACAATGAAAAAATACTTTTTACTTGTGACGTGTATGACACTCACCATGATCCTCTTCTGTGGTTGTGGCAATTCAAACGGTGCTTCAAGCACTGGCTCATCTTCAGCAGCCAGCACCCAGACAACATCTGAGGCTCAGAATGGTAACAGCTCTGAGGGAAACAGCACCGACTCATCTGACAAAGGCGTTGTAGGCGGAGCAGCCGACGCTGTGAAGGATGTCGCTGACGGCGTGGCCGACGGTGTAAAGGATGTCGCTGACGGCGTGGGAAACACCGTATCAGGTATCTTCGGTTCATTCGATGATGCCCAGGACTGGTTCATGGATCAGCTTCCTGCAGGTGACGGAAGATTTGAAGTTGCCAACAGCGACAAGGATCTCACAGAATTTTCCGTTGGAAAAACAGGCTACCACATCGAGCTCCACGACAACAATAAAGAGGGCGACACCAAGGTCGGTGATTTCTATATCGACTCCAGCGATGGCAAGGTGTACAGATCCGATGAGCACGGGAAGACATTTGCAGAGTATGATTTCTCTGATTATAAATAGATGAAATATCCCGCATGAAAAAACAAGCGGCACGGAGGTATCTGAAAACCTCCATGCCGCTTTATTCTATGTTCTTATTCTGCCACATCCGCTGCATCATCAGCTTCAGTAACAGTCACTGGTTCGTCTTCACCCTTCTTGTCTGAGCTCAGCATCTCTCCTGTGAGCGGATTGATCTTGACTCCCATCTCCGACGCAATGAGATTGTACATGTCAAACTCTCTGTCTCTGGCAGCCTTCTTTCTGGCCTTTACGCCCCTGGATCTGACCAGCTCCACTATTCCGAATCCGATCATCAGTATGCCGAAGAATATGAAGCCCGCCATATTTTTTGAAAAAAATGCATGAGCCACACTTATTGAGCCTATTCCGATCATCACGATACCCATAACGAAATTGAACATATATGCTTTACCGCCTTTCACCAATCATCTGTTTACAAACGCATCTATGCCCGCCTTCTCGAGCATTCTGTCGTATTGCTCATACATATACTGGACACTGTTCTCAAGAAGATGATAGTGCATTATGTATGGAACAAGCAGCACCATGAATGCAAGTGCAAGTATCAGCAGCGATATATTGTCCGTCACTACAAATGTTATACATGTTGCAACCGTCAATACGGCAAACAATACCAGCACTATGAGGTGGATAAGTCTCTCATGCATGAAAAATCCTACCTGCGTGAGATGTCTCTCTGCCTCCCGTGCAAAGTCCACATCATTCCTCTTTAAAAGCTCATCAATATATGTTATATACCGGCGTATCCTCTTTGCCATCTGCCGCATCTTCCTTTCCTGATCCCTGCCGAACCGTCAGGCTAGTTCATCACCTTGTTCATAAAGTGCTCCCACTGTGCGATCACCTTATCATAGTAAAAACTCAGAACATAGGATTCCTCATCCACATCTATTATCATCTGATAGCATTTTCTGTCAGCATTCTCCGAAGACTTGAGCATCTCCTTTGGCTGGCCCGAATAAAATACAACCTTGCCCTCAAAGCTCTTCAGCACATCCTCATAGTCCGCCCTGTCCACAGGCTTATCCGGTACTGACTCCTGGAGGACATCGTTCGCATCGTAATACTTATGACCCTCGAGCAGAAGTGCCTCGATCTCAGGCTCAGTGAATCTGACCTGCATATCACTGGCATATCTGTCAGTATAGAGCTCATTTGCAGAGTTGTCCTCTCTGACTACCGCGCCATCAAATTCAAATTCCAGGATTCCCTGCTTCTCCGAATATATACATCTGATCAGAGTCGCATCCCTGAAAGAGAGCGTCTCGATCTCATCTACACTCTTGTACTTCATATCTGTATCTCCAACTAGTCCATTGCCTTCTTGATGGCCGCAAGAAGCTCATCGTATGTCTCAAATGCCTCAAGATCAGGATTATCCGCCTTGATCTGATCTGTGCTCTTGAACAGGAAGCCTGCCTTGCTCGCATAGATCATTCCCAGATCGTTGTGGCTGTCACCGCTTGCTATAGTGTCGTAGCCGATTGACTGCAGAGCCTTGACTGTTGTGAGCTTCGACTGTGGGCATCTCATCTTGAAGCCTGTGATCTCACCGTCATCTGCAACGATCAGCTCATTACAGAATATTGTAGGATAACCGAGCTTCTTCATGAGAGGGCCTGCAAACTGTGAAAATGTATCGCTTATGATTATCACCTGTCCTATGGATCTCAGCTCATCCAGAAACTCCTTTGCTCCAGGGATAGGATCTATCTTTGCTATAGTCTCCTGTATCTCCTTGAGTCCAAGTCCGTGCTCCTTAAGTATACCAAGTCTCCAGTTCATGAGCTTATCGTAGTCAGGCTCATCCCTTGTTGTTCTCTTAAGCTCAGGTATTCCGCTTGCCTCCGCAAATGCGATCCAAATCTCAGGCACCAGTACTCCCTCTAAATCAAGACATGTTATATACATATTATATTATCCTCCGTTCTTATAAATAGTGTGAATTAATGCATGTCATACTCCTCCCGTTTCTGACCACACAGATGCATTATAGCACAGTATCACGCAGACTAACAATCACTACTTTCAGGCATTTGCCCGGACTTCTTCCATCTGTCCAGAGCATATCCATAATCCCGGATTATCATGTCGAGCTGCACCCTTTCCGTCACTCTCATGTGGCTTCCCTTCAGGTATACTCCGTCCATGAAACCGGTCCGTATCGTCATTCCGCACTCACCTCTCATCGCAGCCGGTCTCTTCACCACACTTGCCCCCGCCGCCTTCTGAAGCTCTTCGTACCTTTCATAATTCTTCTGCCATGCCCTCATATAGGTCTCAACTTTCCTTCCCGGAATATTGACCCTCACTCCACCATAGCGTCCATCCGGCCCCGGGAAGAAATACTCTATCCTGAAGTCATTCTCACTTATTATTAGCGTACCGCCGCTCGCCAGCTCTTCTCTGCATGTTCTTCCCATAACTTATCCTCACACATTCCTGAGACTTTCAAATGTATTGTAAATGTTCAGCAGGCCATATCCCCACTCGGGATTCGGATACTGCCTGATCTCCAAAAGCCCGCCCGAACTTCCCGGTCTCACCGCTCCCCTTATCAGGTAGCCCCTTATCTGGTTGCCGTTTATATTCCTTATCATCTTTCTCCCATACGACCACTCAAGCATGATGGCACTACAGCCCGCAGTGTACGAAGCCGCCACTGAGGTGCCGCTTCTTATAACCGTCTCCCCGCTGGCTCCTTCTCCCCTTATATTCACTCCGGGAGCGAGAAGATCCGGTTTCACCCTGCCGTCCGCCGTATAGCCTCTGCTGTTGTCGATATACAGATTACCATTTGAGTGATCATATGCGCAAGTGCATATCGCAGTCTCCGCCACCGCCGGGCTGGTTATGGTCACTCCCGGATCACTTGACACAAATCTCGTCCCCGGGGATACAAAGCTGCTTATGGGCAGCCACGCGTTAAAGCTGAGCTCCGTGGTTCCAACACCGTACACCCTTATCCGCCATATACCATTTGCCGGGGTTATAAATCTGAGCATGATGAGCTCCTGCCCAGCAGAATCCTCTACGAGAAAATAGTCGACATATATCATCCCACCTCCAAATATCGGACGGATGATCGAGCTCCTGTCATACCTCGGCGATATCCTCTCTATAAATTCCCCGCCGGGAATCTCTATGGCCACCGAGTAGGTATTGGTGGACTTACCCCATATCTCAAGTGTAAAGCTGTTGTGATCTGCCACATCGATCTCAACGACATCATATGCCCCTGTGACGATCCCGGAATAATGATGTCCTGCTCTCCCCTCGTTGCCACCGGCAGCAGATACCGCAAACCCCTGAAGATCTCCTATGTTGTTTATATATTTGTCCAGCGCTCCCGCCCCCGTATGGCTTCCACTGTTGGTCCCAAGCGTCACGAGTATGCTCATAGGTATGCGCAGCTTTTTCTGCTGCTCAAGCAGATATGCTATCGCTGTCATTATGTCAACCTCACTGTACGCATTTGCATCCGATGGAATACCATAAAAACTGCGGAGATTCTCCTTTGCCTGCTTTAACTTCACCACCACCAGGTCTGCCGACGGAGCCACACTCACAGCCGTTCCCGCGCAAAAGCTTCCATGCCCGGTGGTATCCGTCAATATCCTTTGTCTCTCATCCACAGCAGCCTGTATCTCCTCCGTGCTATACTCCCTGCCGTAGCCGTATGATGCGTTGTCAGCCTCCTCCATAGTCTGATCCCACGCCGCAAGTATCTTTGTCTTACCCCCATCCCGCACAAATGAACTGCCAAATATATCGATCCCCGTATCAACGATGCCAAGCAGTATCCCCTTTCCGGTGAGTCCGAGTATATTTTCCTGCTGGATATTGATAACCCCTATAGCCTCAAGAGCTCCCACGTCGTCCATCAGGCCGTACACTTTGGGGAAAAGATTGTACTCAAGCCTTGAAAAGCTCTCCATATACCCGGCCGGAAACGGCTGATATGCCACCGCATATCTGTCGTCTATTATGTTGAGCCCGTATGGCTGATACAGATCCATCAGAGCTTCCCTGTCTCCGTTGTATTCTATTATATATTCCACATAATCCTCTGAGTAAGCAGCATCTGATATCACCGCACATCCCTCCAGGGGCAATCTATATAGTATATGCAGCAAATTCCGAATCTTTACACAAAAATACCGCAGCACGGAAATTTCTCCGGCTGCGGTATGTCTCCATCTGTACATTATATGTACCGGCTATATTCTATTTTATTGTTTTGTATCAATATACTTCTGAACCTGCTGCTTCAGGATATTGAACTGGCATGGACCTGTCTCGAGAACGACTGTATTGAACTCCTTCAGGTCAAACTTTGATCCAAGCTGTTCCTCAGCATAATCCCTGATCTCCTGCATCTCATAGAAGCCTGTTGAATAACTCTGGTATACGGCAGGATCACCTATCATGGTAGTATACAGATCGTCGGCAGCATCGCCGTTGAATCCCTTTTCATTCAGGTAATCTTTTGCTTCCTGCAGTGACCAGCCCTCATAGTTGATTCCTATATCGATCCTTCCACTTATGAGATAATTGATCTCATCGTTTAACCTGTACAGTTTTGCAACGGTGTCCGAATCAGATGCCCCATCAAATGTGTAATAGTTTATGGCATCATAGCACGCATACATTGCCCAGCCCTCCTTGTATCCAAGGAAGCTTAATATGGTACGTACCGGTTCAGGATCTGTTGACATGTAGTATGCATTCTGCAGCATGTGTCCCGGATATCCCTCATGGGCAAGTGTGGTCCACATACCATCCGTATGTTTGCCATTTACCCTGATAAGGTTGTTGTCCTGGTCATCGATCGCAGGTGACATATAGTATGCCAGCGTATTCTCCTGAATATCCTCAAGGCTCTTATCAAGCTTCTTCGCCTGATACTTTATCTCTCCAAAGTCTGGGTAGTTCTTGGTGGCTGTATTCATGAGTATATCTATTATTTCTGAAGGCTCCTTTGAGTCACTGTCTCCAAAGAGGTCATCGTAGTGCTCCACAAAATATTCATATGAATCGTACTGTGTCATGGCTATGGAATACAGATCTGTCATGAGATCTGACAGGTTGTCATCCAGCATCTGTGCCACTTCCTCAGGTGTCTTATCAGTTCCCGCAGCGTCCTTCAAAAGGTAAGCGTAATACTCTTTACCACCTTCATAGCCACACACACCGCCCTGGTTCTTACCGGTTCCCTTGAGCGATGACAGCACATCTATAACATCCTCATATGCAGGTATAAGACTTTCCGCAACGGCCTTCTTATTCTGTTCCTCAAAGTCCGCTATCTCGTCCGCAGTCAGGAAGTCCAGCGCCTCGATGTTATCGTTGAACACCTGTATCATGAAGTGATTGTCCTTGTCCTTGATGAAGTCTTCGCACTGCTCGATGACCTTATCGCACACGGCATCACTCATAAAATATCCCTTCTCGGACTTTGTCTTCTCAAACTCTAGATTGTCATCAAAATAATCCCTTACCATTCCAAGCACCTGGAGATATCTCTCCACATCACCCTTGTCGTCAAAACGGTAGTCTGTGAAATATGTGGATATATTCGACTGCAGTCCCTTCATAGGTGAGAACGGCTCGCTGAGGTATATGTTCAGATAACCCTCTGACTCCGTCTCCAGATACTGATTAAGTATATCGTATGTGAGCTGCTGGCTCTCCGTGAGATCGTCCCTGTCAAATGACTTGAGCTTGTCAAAGGACTCATCAAACTCAGCCTTACGTTTTTTGATTCCCTCATCGCTCATATCCGAATCGCCCAGAGATACCTCCGGCTCAGGAATACCAAGGGCATCCCCATCCTTTATCTCATAGTTGTACGAGAGTGTGTCCGATGTCACACTGTCCACATACTCATCGTGCAGATATTCCTCGAACTCCTTCTGCACCTTTGTGTAGTCGTCCGCATTATCCTTTATTGTTCCTGTGATAGTCTTCTCATCAAACATATGAGAAGTACATGCAGTCATCGACATGGCCATGGCTCCGACAACAGCAGCCACGACAAATCTTCTCATATTCTTTTTGAATCTGGTCATACATCTACTCCTTACTTAATATATTGTCCCTTCACATAACCTATCTACACATTGTATGCCATAAACCATACTATTGTCCATTTATTTTATGTTAAGGTTACAATATACCTAGTCCGTCCAGAACAACCTTTACTCCTATGAGTATAAGTATGATACCTCCGGCAAGCTCAGCTTTTGACTTGTACTTTGTTCCGAATATACTTCCGATCTTCACTCCGACCGCTGAACATATGAATGTGATACATCCGATGAACAGCACTGCAAGTATGATATACAGAGTGGACAGCTTGAGGAATGCAAATGACACTCCAACCGCCAGTGCGTCTATGCTGGTTGCAACCGCCAGAAGGAACATGACCTTAAAGCTCATATCTGCATCTACTTCCTCTTCCTCGCCAAACGACTCCTTGATCATGCTTCCGCCGATGAACAGGAGGAGCACAAATGCGATCCAGTGTGACCATTTGCTTACCAGATCTGCAAAAAAGCTTCCGAGGACATATCCTACCGTCGGCATAAGTGCCTGAAATCCTCCAAACCACGCACCTGCGATAAGCATGTGCTTCACCTTGATGTTGCGCAGGGACAACCCCTTACAGATAGACACGGCAAATGCATCCATTGAAAGGCCAACTGCCAACAGGAATAACTCTGCAATACTCATAATTTTTCTCCTTGATATAGATTTGACGGATGCAGTCACAGACACATATAAAAAGAGACCTCCCGGGCAGCTAAAAGCTGTCCAGAAAGTCTCATCATCTACAGTAATACCAGATTCACGCCATCATCGACCGATGGCTGCCAATCATTATGTTGATATCACAACGCAAGCTCTGCGCTGACTACTCCCTTAATGAACGGTGATATTCTAGCATATTGATAAAATATTATCAAGTAGCATTTCCCTGTTATCGCATTATTGTCATTACAGATCTGTTCAGTCCTGCTTATCGATCTGAGTTGCGCTTGCCTCCTCAAGTGCCGGTGTTCCGCGCAGTTCTATGATAGGGCTTCCCTTGCCCTTTATATAATCACCTGTGATGGTCACCCTTCCTATGGTGTCATCCCTTGGGATCTGGTACATGATATCCAGCATGAATTTCTCTATGATGGCACGTAGAGCTCTGGCTCCCGTCTTCCTCTTGATCGCCTCCTCGGCTACCGCCTCGTATGCCGAATCGTCAAATCTAAGATCCACCTCATCCAGTGCAAGGAGCTTCTTATACTGCTTTAATATCGCATTCTTAGGCTCCTTGAGTATGCTCACGTACATATCCTTGTCCAACGCATCAAGTGTGAAGAGTACCGGAAGTCTTCCAAGAAACTCAGGTATCATGCCAAACTCACGGAGATCCTCGGTTGTAACCTGTCTCAGCAGATTCGGATCATCATCATATTTGTCCTTAAGCTCAGCCTTAAAGCCCATTGACGCCTGCCTGCTTATTCTCTGCTTTATAATCTCCTCTATATCAGGGAATGCTCCACCACATATAAAGAGGATGTTTCTTGTATTGATGGTCGTCATGGGAACCATAGCATTCTTGCTGCCCGATCCCACAGGTACCTCAACATCAGCACCCTCAAGCAGCTTCAGCAGTCCCTGCTGTACGGATTCGCCGCTCACATCCCTGCTGTTGCTGTTCTGCTTCTTGGCGATCTTGTCTATCTCATCTATGAACACGATTCCTCTCTCTGCCTTCTCCACATCATTGTCGGCGGCGGCGAGAAGCTTTGACAGAACACTCTCAACATCATCGCCTATATAACCGGCCTCTGTAAGAGTTGTCGCATCAGTTATTGCGAGAGGCACCTTGAGAAGTCTTGCTATGGTCTTGACTATATATGTCTTACCACAGCCTGTAGGTCCCACCATCAGCATGTTGGACTTCTCTATCTCTATATCATCCATGGTATCTGTGAGAACCCTCTTATAATGATTGTATACAGCCACGGATATAACCTTCTTGGCATATTCCTGTCCCACAACATACTCGTCCAGCATAGCCTTGATCTTATGAGGAGCCGGAATTGTCTTAAGCGTGAGTTCTTCCTCCTGCTTCTTTTCCTTTGGCGCCTTCTTCTTGACTTTCTGTGACTTTGGCACGTCATTCTGTGCCTTGAACTTGGACATATCTATATTGCCAAATGGCATATTTGTCAGATCTATGAACTGCATATTGCCAAGCCCCGGCATGTTGCCAAATCCGGAATTGTTGAAGCTGTCAAATGATCTCTGCATGCAGTCTGCACATATATTTATATCTCCAGGCATATGTATCAGCTTGCCGGCCACGCTCTCCGGTCTCCTGCACAGGTAGCAGTATTTCTCGTAGTCGTCATCGTTGTCCTTATCATCCGATGCATGTCCATCGGTATCCACCGTATCCGGTGTCTTCTTATCTATATCATCATAATTCTCTGCCATATCTCATTTTCCTTTCCTGATTATACATATAGTCTCAGTCAGAAATATAATAACACACATATACCACATTTACCAACACCTGCAAATATGAAATTACTGTAAATTAACCGCTGGCACGCAGCTCCGCCCCGCTTCTGTCCTTAATATTATTAAGTCATTTGTCTGTTTTTTGTATTATTTTACCGCTGGCATCTTTCGAATCGTTTTAAAATTTCGGCATTTGCGAAGTGCTATGGAATTGGATTTTTCGCTATGCTATAATCATTAAAAATAAATCCAACGGGTAAAAGGAGGACTGTAATTATGAAGAAACTTGAAATCGTAGTTCGTTCAGAAAAGCTTGATGATGTAAAGTCAATACTTGATGAGTGTGAATCAACAGGTGCCATGGTATCAAACATCATGGGTTACGGTAATCAGAAGGGATATAAGACAACTTACAGAGGAAGCGAATATGTTGTAAACCTTATTCCAAAGGTAAAGATCGAGACCATCGCAGCAGACGATGTTGCGGACAAGATCATTTTCAAGGTTTGCGAGAGAATATCCACAGGTAAGATCGGTGATGGTAAGATCTTCGTATATGATGTGGCAGATGTCGTTCGTATCCGTACAGGCGAGCGTGGAGAGACAGCGCTCTAATAAGCACAGGTATCCAGTATCATTCCTTTTTCTAAATTGGCAGGCAGTGGCATTTGTCCACTGCCTGTTTTTTATCGTTCAGCTCTGTCTCCCAGTATCTTCAGCAGACTCCCTGGGGTCATCCCTGTATACCACTTAAACTCTCTCTGGAAATGCGCCTGGTCAGAATATCCCATGTCATCCATATAATCCGTGACATGTCCGCCCGGATGCTCCAGCATTTTTCTCACAGTCTCCCTGATCCTCACGATGCGGGCAAACCTCTTGGGGCTGACCCCCAGCTCCTCCACAAATCTCCTATGCACATGTCTAACGGTGCATCCCATCTGCTCAGCAAGCTCTGATATGCTTATCTTCCCTTTTGCCGCATATATGACATCCGCCTGTTTCACGATGTCCGAATCAGCCATGCCATTCCTCTGCCACAACGATCCGCATTTCTCTATATGCTCCGTGATCTCCTCTGTCGCACTCTCTATCGGATCTTCTGCACCATTTCCTGTAAATGCATGATCAGCCGTCAGCAGTTTTTCAAGCAGACGCATATCTTGGGTATCCAGAGTCTCCCTGCCAAATCCAAGATCCTGCTCCACAGATATGAAGCTGCAGCTCTCCTCAATGCAAACAGCCGCCTCCAGTTCACCCGGATACACCCTTTTGATGTGTCCATCCATACATATCACACATATCCCAGCATTCTCCTGTGGCACTATTCTCAGCCCACCCAAGCTGTAACCAGCTCTCACATACACAGACTTCTCATTCTTTTCTATCAAATTAGTATGTACTTCACTGCAAAAATTAACATTCAATAAAATCTGACTATCCATACGCCATCTCCGCATAACTTTATTTATCTTTACCGTATCTTTGCTTTATTATATTAAGTCCGCGCAAAATATAATAAGGTTTATCGTTCCACGTCCGATTTTTTCAATATTTTACCATATCTCAATACTATACTCAACCCAAGTTAGTAATTGAGGTGTGGCACTGAGATACTTATTATCAGTCATATCTCAGTGACGTACGATCAGATATAATGTGCACAAAGATGTGTTTTGTCAGGAGCATACCTGGCGGGACGCATCTTTTTTTATTATCTGATCACTTCCACAACTACAATGTATTAAAAGGAGGAATGATTATGGAAGACGTAAGCACAATTGTATTTGGAGTATGGTTCCTTGTCGGAGCCGCACTGGTATTCTGGATGCAGGCCGGATTTGCAATGGTTGAGGCCGGTTTCACAAGAGCCAAGAATGCCGGAAACATTATAATGAAGAATCTCATGGATTTCTGTCTCGGTACAGTTTCATTCATGATCCTCGGTTCATCACTTCTGCTCGGCAGCAGTGACTGGGCACTCGGAGGTTTCATCGGAAAACCATCATGGGATTTGTTCCTTCACTTTGAAAACTATGACTGGTCAAGCTTCGTATTCAACCTTGTGTTCTGTGCAACAGCAGCAACCATCGTGTCAGGAGCTATGGCAGAGAGAACAAAGTTCTCTGCATATTGTGTATACTCAGCTATCATCTCACTGCTGATATATCCTATTGAGGCTCACTGGATCTGGAATCCAGGTGGCTGGCTTGTAAAACTTGGCTTCCATGATTTTGCCGGTTCATGTGCCATCCATATGGTAGGTGGAATCTCAGCACTGATTGGTGCCGCATTACTTGGACCTCGTATCGGAAAGTTCAATAAGGATGAGAATGGCAAAGTAGTAAAGGTTCACACCTTCCCAGGTCATAACCTTCCACTCGGCGCACTCGGTGTATTCATCCTGTGGTTCGGCTGGTACGGATTCAATGGTGCAGCCGCAACATCTGTTGAGCAGTTAGGTTCTATCTTCCTCACTACTACTATCGCACCTGCACTTGCAACAGTTTCATGTATGATATTTACATGGCTCAAATATGGCAAGCCTGATGTGTCAATGTGTCTCAACGCTTCACTCGCTGGTCTCGTTGCCATCACAGCTCCTTGTGATACAGTCGATGCTTTCGGCTCAGCTATCATCGGTATCGTTGCCGGACTTCTCGTAGTATTCGGAGTATGGCTCTGTGACCACGCATTACATGTTGACGATCCTGTCGGTGCCGTAGCCGTACATGGTGTAAATGGTATCTGGGGAACAATCGCTGTAGGTCTCTTCTCCACAACAACTGTTCCTGGAAATGATACATTAAACGGTCTGTTCTACGGCGGTGGCATTCATCCACTTCTCATCCAGTTACTTGGATTTGCAGCAGTTGCAGCATGGACAGCAGTTACGATCACCATCGTATTCCTGATCATCAAGAAGACTATGGGACTTAGAGTATCTGAGGAGGAAGAGATCAAGGGACTTGATCCTACAGAGCATGGTCTTCCTACAGCATACGCAGATTTCCTGACAACAAAGTAATTCATAATATATAGTATTATCTGCAAGCAAAAAGCCTGTGGTATGAATCAAAGTTCATATCACAGGCTTTTTAATATATTCACATCCACATGCCATGTATAAGCAGTATATGCGGATTCTTCCTGTCTCCATACTCGTGTATTGTCATCTCTTACCCCCTGTAAAAGCATTAGTTAGATTGTCCTAACCTATGACATATTATCACAGAAAGGCACTTATATACAACACAATATTGCACAAAGAAAAAAGATCCCAGTCATTACGACCGGGATCCGTCTTAAAACAAACATCTATAGATTAAAGACTGTAAGAACCTGATTCTCCATCAGCTGTATAATATACCATGCCTGTTTCTGGCTGGTAGTATACGTTCAATTCCTTAACTGTCTTATTGCCAATAACTTCCTTCACCTTAGCAACGATTGCTGCCATCTTGATCTGACCGCCAGCGAACTCAACAAATACATTCTCTGTTGTCTTAGCTGGAGCTGCCTTCTTTGCTGTAGCCTTCTTTGCAGGTGCTGCTGCCTTTGTCTCTTCCTTCTTAGCTGGTGCTGTTTTCTTTGCAGGTGCTGCCTTTGGCTCTTCCTTAACTGGAGCTGCCTTCTTTGCAGGTGCTGCCTTTGTCTCTGTAGCTGCTGTCTTCTTTGCAGCTTCCTCTTTCTTAACTGCCTCAACCTTAGCAAGTGCTGCTGCAGGTGTTGCCTTTGTTACCTTCTTTGTCTCATCTGCCTTCTTTGCTGTAGCCATGATTCTTTCCTCCCAAATAAAAAGTATATATGTAATCTTATGTATTTATTTTCAAGCTAGGTTGATATTACTCCATTTTTTATATTTTTTCAATATAACCAAATTCTTTTCTCCCTTTTGTATCGTTTTGGGAATTGATTTACAATAAATGGCAACACTTTACACAAAAAGGCGGTCACAGATCGTTGTAAATCCGTGACCGCTTTTGTCATTTTGTACAAATACACACACTAATTCGTGAGAATATTAACCACTTCACTCAATTTCATTCCGTTTGATCCCTTCAAAAGCACTATATCCTCAGGCTTCATGAGCGCCATAAGGTATATCGCGATCTCCTCCGTGTCAGTGAATGACACAGTCTTGGCATACTTCGTATCACAGGCATCCAGAGCTTCCTTGATCTTCTGGGCATGCTCTCCGATGACTATGACCTCATCTATCTTCTTATCTCTGAGATACTCTCCGACTTCATAGTGGTACTCATCGCTCTTCTCTCCGAGCTCAAGCATATCGCCGAGCACGATATACTTCTTGCCCTCGCACTTCATGTCACAGAGGACATCGGTGCTAGCCTTAATGGAATCAGGGCTTGCATTGTATGTATCGTCTATGATCGTGTATTTGCCAGGAAGCTTGATGACCTTCTGTCTGAGACCTCTGAAATTCTCAAATGCCTTCGACGACTTCTCATATGGAACTCCAAGCTGATGCGACACAGCCATGGCCACCAATGAATTGCGCACGTTGTGCAGTCCCATCACTCCTACCTTGACAGTTACAACGTCATCCCCATGTACCATATCGTATACAGAATATCCATCCTCCATGCGGATGTTAGTTGCTCTGAAGTCCATGCCCTCGCCGCAGCCATATGTGTATACCTTACATGGTATCTCATCCTTGACCGCATACAGCATAGGATCATCACCGTTGATATACAGTGTTCCATTCTCGCCCATGCCCTTGATGATGCTGAGCTTCTCCTTGCGGGTGTTCTCCAGTGAACCCATATATTCTATATGTGCAACGCCTATGGTCGTTATAACGCATATATCCGGCTGAGCTATATCAGTGAGGATGTCCATCTCACCCGGCTCGCCGATTCCAAGCTCAAGAACAGCCACATCGTACTCGTCTGTCATCCTTGACACCGTGATAGGCTCGCCATACACCGAATTATAATTGCCCTCTGTGTGGAAGCACTTCATTCCAGCACTGACAGCCGCTGTGATCATCTCTCTTGTCGTGGTCTTGCCCACGCTTCCTGTAACCGCCACAACAGGCATATCGTATCTGTTCCTTATATACTTTCCAATGGCCTGCAATGCCTTAACAGTATCATCCACCCTGATATACGCCTTGTCCGACACCACAACATTGTCATGCTCCGATGTGAGTGTGGCTGCTGCAGTCTGAAGTGCTGATTCTATAAATCTGTGTCCGTCGGTTCTTGTTCCTATGATTGGAACGAACAGATCGCCCTCCTTGGCCTCCTTAGAGTTTATACAGATGTCAGTGAGAACAGTGTTCTCATCTCCGCAGAGGAGTACGCCTCCTGTAGCTTCCAGAATATTTTTTACTGTTATATCTACCATCACTATCCCCTTTTTTTCATATTGATAAAATATATACAACCGGGCTTTACCGCCGCTCCGGCTTCATCAGGTGTCCATTATAGCACTGTATTATGCTTTTGTATATTTAAATCTCTTTACTTTTATAATCCCAGAACTGTTCAAGGATCCCGTCCACATTTTGCATGTTGCATATCACGCTGTCATTCCATTCCACAGGAAACAGCTCCGTGTAACGCCTGGTGGCAAATCTCTCGTCTATCAGAAGTATTATCCCCTGATCCGTCTCCGTCCTTATGACTCTTCCGGCAGCCTGAAATACCTTGTTTATTCCCGGGTACTGGTACGCATATCTGAATCCATTCCTGTCGGATGCAGCCTCTTTTTCGTCCGCCGTGGTTCTGCTGTCGAAGTAATCCATCATCAGCTTTCTCTCCGTGCACACCTGGGGAAGACCGGGTCCGACTATTATTGCTCCTATCAGCCTGTCACCAGTCAGATCGATTCCCTCGGAGAATATTCCGCCCATGATACACAGTGCCAGCACATTGTCCTTCTCCTCAAATGCCCTCAGGAAGCTCTCTCTGTCGCTCTCCGTCATGTATTGTTCCTGGGCTATAACTTCCACCCCAAGAGACTCTGGAAGCTCTTCAGTGAGCACATGCACCTTCTCCAGCATGGCATACGATGGAAAGAACACCATATAGTTGCCCGGTCTCGCACTTATCACGCGCTCTATATAGCTGTAAATGTTCCTGTACATCGCCTCATTACGGTTCGTGTATCTGGTCGTGACATCATTTGCTATCATTATCTTCCTGTTCTCCGCAGAAAATGGAGACGGGATGTATATTGCCCTGTCCTCCGGGCAGTCCGACAGCATCTCCATATAATATCTGACAGGAAGTATCGTAGCCGAGAAAAACACCGTGGCAAGCCCTTTGTCCAAGCAGTTTCTTATGTTAACTGCAGGCTTGACGCAGTACAGTCTCACCACAAATCTTCCGTCATCCCTTATCTCGTCATACACGACATAATTCTCATCCATCATCTCCGCAATGTTCAGAAATGAGGTGAGATTAAAATAAAAGTTCAGGACTTCCTTTCTCTCCGGGATCTGCCTGTGCTCCTCCAGAAAGAGCTGTATTGCTTCATGGAGGCTGAGCAATTTCAGGTGAAGAGGTGCTATGCTCGAGAGCACCCTGTATCCCTCCTCAGGAATCTCCTTCTTCATCGTAAGCAGCTCTCTGTTGCAGCTTCCTATATGTCTTGCCATACGGCCGCCATACTGGGCTGTGAGCTTCTTGAGCTCCAGAAAGTCCTCCTTCACAATCTCCGCACTGTACATGGACGAAGCCCTGTCCACAAGGTTGTGCGCCTCATCCACAAGGAATACATAATCTCCCGGCTTACCGCCCTCTGCCGCAAAGAACCTCTTGAGGCTCGCCCTCGGATCAAAGACATAGTTATAGTCACATATCACCATGTCAGCAAACAGACTCACATCAAGGCTCAACTCAAACGGACACACTCTGTGAGCCTGTGCGTACCGTATTACCACATCTCTGTCAACCACCGTCTCATGTAATACCACGTCGTACAGCGCATCATTTACCCTGTCAAAATGCCCCTCGGCATACGGACATACCGCAGGATTGCAATCCACCTGTTCCTGACAGCATATCTTCTCTTTTGCCGTGAGTATTACAGTCTTAAGCCTGAGACCTCTGTCCTCCAGCAGCTCCACCGCATTTCTCGACACAGTGTGGGCTATGGTCTTGGCTGTCAGATAAAATATTTTCGACACATGTCCCTGAACCATGGATTTTATGGACGGGTACACCGCCGCCATGGTCTTTCCGATTCCAGTTGGTGCCTGGACATACAGATGTTTTTCCTGCTCAATAGCCCTGTACACATACAGAGCCATCTCCTTCTGGCCCTTCCTGTACTCAAATGGGAACTCCATGTCCGAGATGGACTGATTCCTCATGAGCTGATGCTTTTCCACCAGATCAATCCATTTGCAAAGCTCCGCCATCATTGATCTGAACCATTTCTCCAGATAGCCAAATGAATATCTCCGCCTGAAGAACTTCTCCTTCTCGCTGTCAAGGTTTACATAACTTATCCTTACATCTATCCAGCTATAATTATTCTCTTTTGAATATATATACGCATAGCACATCGCCTGGGCCACGTGGACGCGCTGCGGGCTCTCCATGTCATCGAGGTTCCTGTATATGCCCTTTATCTCATCTATAAGCACATCGCTGTCATGGAAGTCCACAGCATACCCCTCTGCCATGTCAAAGCCGTCGTCAATATCCCCGGGCTCTTCCTGTTCGCCACCGCATCTGTCTATGATTCCATCAGCCCGGCCCTCCACAGTTATCAGATGTCCGCCAAGCTCCTCTGTATACCGGAGCGGCACCTCTGAATTATAATGAGACCCTGCCCTTTTCTGAAGCTTCCTGTGAATCCTGCTACCCGCATTCATCGCTTCTCTGGACAGAGTCCCACTACTGCTATCACTTATATCGCCACTGCGGAAGATGAATTCCACCAGGCTCCTAACTGATATTTTTATATTCATTATCTCTTATATACTATCTTCTCTGCGAGATCGTCCGCAGTCTGTCTGTCTATGAGTATCTCAACCAGCTTAAGTGCAAATTCTATGGCTGTTCCCACTCCTCTGCTGGTGATCACATTTCCGTCCACCACTACCGGCTCCGTGCTGTGGCGCTTCGCCATGAGCTGATCCTCACATCCCGGATAACATGTTGCATTCTTGTCCGCAAGCACGCCAAATGCGCCAAGTGCTGTAGGTCCCGCACAGATAGCAGCCACATAACCGCCTCTGTCATTCTGTGCCTTGACCATGGCCTGAACCTTTGAATTTGCCTTGAGGTTCGGAACCCCCGGAATACCTCCAGGAAGAACTACAAGATCGCACTGGTCATCGATCTCTGATAACTTCTCATCCATCGTGACCTCCATGCCTCGCGCTCCTGTCACTGTATCCAGATCGTCAGCCGACACCATCAGGCACTCAACTCCGGCTCTTCTCAAGAGATCCACCACCGTGAGAGCCTCTACCTCTTCATAACCTGTTGCAAATAAAACTCTTGCCTTCATCGCTTTTCCTCCTTATTCGCACTCTTTACAAAACTGTCTATATCACGTCTGTCCATGCCGCTCAGGGCGCTGTTCTGATAGATACCGTCCTCAGTCACATCCCTGCCAAACCACGTTGGCGGCACAAATGTATTTGCAAATTTCTCCTCCGGGAATTCAACCTCAGCATAGGTGAGTCCGCCAAATATCCCGTCGAACACGTCCAGCTCGATCTTCAGTTCCCTGTCCACTTCACTGTCACCACAGGTTCCGTCTGTATCGGAAAGCGGTATTATATACCGGTCCTTCTCTATTATATTGCCGTCTGCCTTACATCTGAGATTCCTGTATTCATCCTCGTCCAGATCCATCTCGAATTCCTGCCTGCTGAGCAGTCCCTTGGATTTGACCGTGAGCACACGTCTGTCGTCCGTTCTCCTGATCCTTATGACCGGCTTCACGGACACATACATCTGTTCCATGTGCTTCACCTGATATTTTGTCAGATCGACAGGTATCTCATGTACAAGGTATTTTCTCTCTATCTCCATATATGCCTCCACCTATTCAAACCAAATGACCGCCTTATCAGAACACATCTCCCGGCGGTATATCTCCACTCACATAGCTTCCTATAGCTTTGTTCATAAATACCATGGACACGACAAGTGCGATGATCCATACAACAAACGAGGATAACAGATATCCAAGAGCAGTGTTGACCGACATTATGAACACCGCCAGAGTCTGTGCATAGACACATATCGTAAATACCTTGCCGTAGGACAGTCCCGTGTTGAGAATTCTTGCAAGTCTATTGCCCGCTATACTGAATATCAGCGCAAGGAGAAGCTGTCTGCCCGCCGATGCCACCATCACCGCAATGAACATGATCACCATGTACATATAAAATACCGGTGTCAGTGCCGCCAGCTTGCTATTGTTGAAGCCATCCGGCAGGAACATGTATTTGAGCGGTGTCTCCATGTAATCATAGCCCTTGCCATCTGAGACCATTCCCATGACTATATTCTCACTTCCTATGGCGATGTACACTCCATCCGTTTCCATGGAGTCAAGGTTCACTGACGCATTCTCCGTGTTGATGTACAGAGTAGCATTTCCTATCTCAAGCTGCATATCGTGTTCCATGTCGAGCTTATTGTCATGATATGTGAATGCCGGGATCTTATTTGTTATGAGATTCCTCAGACCTCCGACCTTGCCAACCCAGAATATGGCGTCTATTCCAAACTCTATAAATGCCAGTAAAAAGGATATGATCACCACAAACCACACAAGGCGTCCCGTCTTCAGCTTAACCAGTTGTTTGTAATTCTTCGGACTGCTGACCGCTATCGACAACTGATCGAGCAGCGTCACCTTCTTGTTCTCTTCCTGTTCTTCCATATAAATCTCCAACTCTAATAATTATTGACCGGCAAAATGAACCAGCTACTCCATCGGCTCTATGATCCCAAGCTTCACCATAGCCTTATATATTCCATCATTCTCCGCATCGTCTGTGACCATCATAACCTGTCTTTTGAGCTCCTCCGGCCCCTTCTCCATGATTATGCTGTTCGGACAATATAATAACATAGGTGCGTCATTGTTGCCATCACCAAATGCATATGCATTTTCAAGCGGAATATCAAAATAATCCAGAAGATACTGTATACCTGTCGCCTTACTGAATCCCTTGGGAACTATCTCGCAGAAATTTGAACCTCTGTCGATATAGTCAAAATGCTGTGATACATACGCGCGGAACTCAGGAACATTTTTATTGTCATCCGCGAACCAGCAGCAGAACTTGTCGAATTCAAAGTCATCCGAGTCCACATCCTCCCCAACAAATATTCCATTTGCCCGGAAGTATCTGACCATCTCTGCAAGGAGTTCATTTCCCATGTTCTGACCGTCCACGTACACCTTGTCTCTGTGCTCATACATTCCAAACATGTCATATCTGCGGCATGCATAAGCTATATCCCTGCACACATCCCTGCTGACATCATTGTGGAACAGCTCTTTGCCGTCATAGTAAATGGATGTTCCGCAGCCACACACAAAGCCGTCAAAACCCGCATCCTTGATCTCATCAGTGACATTACAGTAAACTCTGCCAGTGTTGATGAACACCAGATGTCCGTTGGCTCTCGCCTGCGCCAACGCACGCCTTGCGCTGTCCGGGAAGTATCTCCTTCCGTCCTCGGTTATAAGCGTTCCGTCTATATCAAAGAACAATATCTTCCTGTCTGTGCTTTTCATATATTATATCCATCCTGTCATATATTTACAGGCACATGTATTATAACTACACGTGCCTGTATCTTCTGTACGCATTATATTTTCACTTGATAACCTGCGCATGCATCAGCATGCTTCATTATATCGCATTTTCTGCAGTCTGCATTACAACTGCTTCATGAGGTCGATCATCTCAAGAGCTCCCATAGCGCAGTCATAACCCTTGTTGCCGGCCTTTGTTCCTGCACGCTCGATGGCCTGCTCGATATTCTCTGTTGTAACAACTCCGAACATTACAGGTACACCTGTCTCAAGTGATACTGAGGCAACGCCCTTTGAAACCTCGTTGCACACATAATCATAGTGGCTTGTCGCACCACGGATAACAGCACCAAGACAGATAACAGCGTCATACTTGCCGCTTGCAGCCATCTTCTTTGCGATTACAGGGATCTCAAATGCACCCGGAACCCATGCAACTGTGATGTCGTCTGCATTCACATCATGACGGAGAAGCGCATCCTCTGCACCGCTGACGAGCTTTGAAACTATGAACTCATTGAATCTCGCTGCTACTATACCTATCTTTGCTCCATTTGCTACTAACTTTCCTTCTACCTTATTCATCTGATTTATCCTCCTTATGAAAAGTTAAACATCATTTAACATATGACCCATTTTCTCTTTTTTTGTCTTGAGATAAAATGCGTCAAACTTGGTTGGCTCTATCTCTATAGGAACTCTCTCCACGATCTCAAGATTGTAGCCTGCAAGGCCGTATACCTTGAGTGGGTTGTTGGTGAGGAGTCTGATCTGTCTGATTCCGAGATCCACAAGTATCTGTGTTCCTATGGTGTAATCCCTTGCATCATCAGGGAAACCAAGCTTGAGGTTTGCCTCAACGGTGTCAAGCCCCTGATCCTGAAGCGCATATGCCCTGATCTTGTTGATAAGGCCGATTCCTCTGCCCTCCTGTCTCATGTACAGGAGCACGCCTCTGCCTTCCTTGGCAATGGCCTTCATGGCCGCATCGAGCTGCTGTCCGCAGTCACACTTCTGTGAGCCGAAGCAATCGCCTGTGAGGCACTCGCTGTGCACACGGCAGAGAACAGGCTTGCCGTCAGCTATATCACCCATTGTGAGTGCCACGTGATGTTCACCGTTCAGCTTGTTGATATATCCACAGATCGTAAACTCACCATACTTTGTTGGAAGCTTTGCCTTGGCTACGCACTCAACGAATACTTCATGCTCTTTTCTGTACTGCACAAGCTTCTCTATGGTCGATATCTTAAGGCCATGAACCTTTGCAAATTCCACAAGGTCATCCTTTCTCGCCATGGTTCCGTCATCCTTCATGATCTCACAGCACAGTCCGCAAGGCTTAAGTCCTGCAACCTTCATAAGATCAACTGTAGCCTCTGTGTGGCCGTTTCTCTCTATGACTCCGCCTGCAACTGCCTGAAGTGGGAACATATGTCCCGGCCTTCTGAAGTCATCCGGCTTTGCATTCTCATCCACAAATTTTCTGGCTGTGTAGCCTCTCTCCTCGGCTGAGATTCCGGTGGTTGTATCCACATGATCCACTGATACTGAAAATGCTGTGCAGTGGTTATCTGTATTGGTTATACACATCTGTGGAAGATTCAGCTTATCCGCATATGACGCATCCATAGGCATGCATATGAGACCTCTCGCCCACTTTGCCATGAAGTTGACATTCTCCGTTGTAGCAAATTCTGCTGCACAGATTACATCTCCCTCATTCTCTCTGTCCTCGTTGTCGAGCATGACAACCGGCTTTCCCGCCGCAAGATCTGCAGCGATCTCCTCTATCGAGTTGAATTCAAAACTCATCACTCTACCTCCTTAAAATATCTGTCTACATAAATCCATTTTCTGCCAGAAACTTCATATCAAGTCCTGATCTATCTGAAGCATTTCCATTTGAAAGCTTTTCATCTGTATCGTCACCTTTGTATGGCATAAGCAGTTTCTCAACATACTTTCCAACCACGTCATTTTCAAGGTTGACCACCTTGCCCGGCTTGCCATCCAGCAGCGTCGTCTCTCCCGCCGTGTGCGGAATGATCGACACCTTAAAGCATGTATCATCGACATACGCAACCGTAAGGCTTATACCGTCTATGGCTATTGAGCCCTTCTCAATGATGTATCTGAGTATCTTCGGAGAACAATCTATTGTCACCCACACTGCATTGTCCTCCCTTTTGAGCTCTCTGATCGTTCCGGTTCCATCTATATGTCCTGACACTATATGTCCGCCAAATCTTCCTCCGGCCGCCATGGCACGCTCAAGGTTCACCCTGCTGCCACCGGTAAGCTGTCCAAGTCCGCTTCGTCTCAAAGTCTCAGGCATGACATCCGCAGTAAAGATATTCCCCGATATGCCGGTTGCAGTAAGACACACACCGTTTACCGCTATACTGTCTCCAACCTGGCTTCCATGGAGAACCTTGTCTGCCTGCACCGTGATGCTGCAGGAGCTTACACCTTTATCTATCTTTCTTATAGTTCCTATCTCTTCTACTATTCCTGTGAACATGTATGACCTCTTTTCTATAAGTTCTTAAACCTTTTTGTATCTGAGCATCACATCTTCATCAAATCTTCTGACCTCGTCAAGTCCAAACATATGTGCATCCGCAGGAACATCAACACCCGTTCCGGATACCGGACTGTACTTGCCCTCGCCGCCAAATATCTTCGGGGCAATGAATACACATGCCTCATCCACAAGACCTTCAGACACCATGCTGTAGTTGAGCTCGCCGCCGCCCTCAAGCAGTATTCCGTCTATGCCTTTCCCGCCGAGGATCGTCATGAGCTGCCTTAGATCCACCTGTCCATCCACATCTTCGGTCTCTATGATGCTTACACCTTTATCCTTGAGTCTCTCACACTTTGCTGAGTCTGAAGCTCCCGCTGCCGTCGTGGCAACTATGGTCTCTATCTCCCCGGCTGTCTGTACGATCTGTGAATCCTCCGGAATCCTGAGCTTGCTGTCACAAACTATCCTGATCGGATTTCTGACATTATCAGTATCCCTGTCCGTGCTTTTCTCTATTCTGCATGTCAGCATCGGATCATCCGCAAGCACTGTTCCTATGCCCGCCATAATACCCTTATGTCTGTTTCTGAGTTCCATGACATACGCCCTTGATGCCTCACCGGTTATCCACTTGCTGGCCCCTGTGTGGGTAGCGATCCTGCCATCCATGGTCATGGCATATTTCATGGTCACATACGGCTGTTTATTTACTATATACTTAAAGAAAATACCGTTTATGGCATCGCACTCGGCTTTGAGGCAGTGTGTGTACACCTCTATCCCGGCATCACGCAGTCTCTTAAAACCTTTTCCTGCCACCATGGCATTCGGATCATCGGAACCACAGTAGACCTTTCTGATCTTGTGCTCTATGATCGCGTCCACACATGGAGGCTGCTTGCCAAAATGGCAGCACGGCTCAAGCGTCACATACATGACTGCGCCCTCGGCATCTGCCTGATCCTTAAGACTGGCAAATGCTGCGCGCTCAGCGTGGAGCTCTCCATATCTCACATGATATCCCTCTCCTATGATCCTGCCATCCTTCACTATGACAGCACCTACAAGCGGATTTGGATTCACTGCTCCAGTGCCGCGCCTTGCAAGCTCTATGGCACATCTCATATATGACGGATCAAATTCATCATCTATATCATATTTTTCCATATGACCACCATCCTACTTAATACCTTTACAGACAGACTATCGGATATTGCTAATTCAAGCCTCCGAAGTATCTGTTCAAAACACAAGAAAAAACCCCGAAGATAACTTCGGGGTTTTCTCTTGTTCAGGTATCCATCACCGAAATCCATCACAACGGACTTCCATCAGATACCCTGTTCTGAATATATAATACTTCTCTCATCCAGACTATACTGTCGGTCCCGGAATCACACCGGATCATGCCTCATGGCTCACGGACTTAAGGTTTCCCTAACACCGTCGGTGGAGAATTGCACTCACCCCCGAAGATCTATCATCGTATGCAGTTGTCTCTTAAAAACGACTATATTGTATTCCATATGCCAACGGAATGCAACTGTTTTTTATGATGTATTTTACCGATAAATTTTAAAGCTGTGAATTGAACAGGCTCTTTATCTTGTAGATAATATCATCACTGTCCGCATTTATAGATGCCGCCTCATTTATTCCTGAGAGCTTTGTAAGCTCATCCGTGTCAGCATCTCCGCCGTAACCTATCGTGTATACAGGTATGTTCGACTGTCTGAGCGCACTTGTTATCTCATCCATGGAATATCCCACATTGGCATATCCATCGCTGAGAAGGAACAGCATACACTTTGCATCCGGGTGCTCTGCCTTTGCATCGGTTATCATCTTCATCGCAACCACAACGGCATCATACGAAGCCGTTCCGCCTGAAGCCATCAGATTGTTGACCGATCCCTGGAAATATGATCTCTGGTTCAGGTCAAACTGGGCGATCGGAACCTCCACTGTAACTGAGCTTGAGTAGCTGACAAGCCCAACATAATTGTTGTCATTGATATACTGCGCACCGTTTGTCAGACTGTTCTTGAGCTGGTTCATAGGATCTCCGTCCATGGAACCGCTGCAGTCCGCAACAAACACCGCGATGATGTCCTTGCCGTTATCCTTTGTCTTCTTGTATGTCTTGAGACCCTGTGTGACCTGTGCACCGGAAAATTCTTCCGTCGCAGTATAATCATCGTTGGCATTGAAGCCCTTCTTTGTCGCGATCGTCTGCATATCATCACTCTTGCAGTAATCCACAACGAGCTGTATGGCCTCAAGCTCTGATGCAGACTTTCCCGACTTATTACATATGTATACAGGATTGTCATGTCTCACGCCAAATGCAATGAAATCATACATTGACACGAGATTGCTGTCATTGATATATGCCTGATACTCTGACAGCATAGCATCGAGTGTTCCGTTTGATGCACTATCTCTCATCTGCTGTGTTGTATATGCAACGTATGGTATGTTTGAGTTAAACTTTGTAAAGTTATCTTCTCCGTCCTGAAGCAGCGTGAGCAGGAGGTTAAGTCCTGTGGCACTTGTCTGTGGGTTCGTGTATCCCATGGTGATCTTGTTGTCCTGAACGGCCTTTATGGCATCGGCAGCAGTAGTGTAACCGCTGTCCTTCTTCACAAGGATTCCCGCTGTATTTCCAACCAGTCTGTCCGCGTAAAGCTCAAGGCTGCCGCTGTTCGACATCGCATACTCTCCGAACAGGGTGTTGCTCGGGGTGTACAGATCCGGGAGATATTTGCCGGAAATGATATAGTCAGCGGCTGTACCGGATGGCACTGATCTCACGCTCATCGATACCGACTTGCCGTCCGCTGTCTTCACACCAGAACCGTTGAAGGAATTTGCAACATCTATAAGCCATGAGTCGTTGTCCTTTCCCGCCTTCTCACCTGATGTAAATATCTCTATATCTATGTCTCCATTGCCCTCAACTGCCAGTGGATATTTGTCTATCTCAGGCAGCTCCGCATACAGATCCGGAGTGTCCAGAGTGACCGTACCCTTTACAGGGGTCGCTTCGCTTACATCGAGATCTGCATATAACTCATCAAGAGTCATATCCGATCTTGATGATCCTCCATTTCCACCGCCTGCTATGTTGATAACCTTCCTGCCGACTATTCCGATAATGACCGCGATCATCGCAATTATCACCAGCACTCCGACTACCACTAATCCTTTTGTCCTCTTATCCATTTCTTCCTCCTTTTACATTCCCTGACTGTGGACATCCTGCCTCATGCCATTCATGCACTCTATGACATCATCCACATATTTCATATCCAGCGAGCTCAGGTTGGTGTCAATATCAACCATCTTCTCCACCAGAATATTGAACTTTCTCACCAGCTCGTCGCCCTGTCTGCACAGATTGTCGAGGTATACCGGCTGGGGTCTAGTGTAATAATCGTATGTCTGTATAAAGCCTATGGCACTGTCCATGTTGCTCTGTGCCTGCTGCTTTATATCCTCGTACAGATTGCGGATACCACTGCCCTCCTCCACATTCTCCTGGAAGTATTCCTCCCTGGACATTATGCTCTCATACTGTCTGTTGAGTCTCTCTATCTGTGCATCAAACAAATGTCCCCTAGCACTGTCCTTGAGCTTCTCCGTCGAGCGTCTTCCCTTGAGTATATGTACATTTGCTGTTATGGTGAATGTCAGCCACACTACACTGATCGCAACACCTATAGCTATTTCCACCATACTGTCAGCCAGCACAAACATTACTATTGCCAGTATGAACATTATCAAGCCTATGATATTGACCGCTATCAATCCCATCGTTTTCCTCCTAAAGTCAATATATATCACACCGCATCTGCATGTTCATTGTCTCTCTGCAATACGCTGAGCCTTTGTTTTGCAGCATCGGTGACCGTAAGTCCCGAAAAGTCAGCAAATTCCTTCTTCTCATTTCTTATGAGCATGACCGCAAACTCCCTGTCCGTCTCCTCCGCGCAGGACAGCAGTTCATGGTAATCCACCGGCCTATCCTCATATATTCGAAGCGCAACAGCCTCCGGCACAACAATAAACGTCATGGACGTGTGCGTCTTATCCGCTATGTATATCTCCGCCTTGTCCACAAATTTTGCAAATTCCTCCGCCTGAGTCTGAAAGCCTCCACTCTGAAGCTCTGCCAATATCCTGTCTCTGTCCTCCATGAGACTGTCGAGATACAGATAACCCTTCAGCAGCAGGAGTCCCATAAGTCCATCTGACATATTGAAGTCAAGTATACAGCCATGTCCCTCGTCACTGTCCGTCAGTACATGACACACGCACTCCGCTATATCCTCATCGCTGAGTCCGCTGTATTTATACGCCTGCTCAATCCCATCATTTGTTATGAGCACGGTCTCTACATTTCCCCTTACAGACTTTTTCTTCCTGATGCTCTCAACAGGACGTGCAGCTATCTTAAACGCCTTCAGCTCATTTACAGCATCATCTATACTCTTCTTCCCTGATATAGAGGTCTCAAACCGTCCCTGATCCGTAGCTGCCGCCTGCACATTCCTGTATATCCTTTGTACAGAGATCTTATTTCTCCTCATTATCGCACTTAAAATGTCAATATCTGACTTCTGACCGGCCAGATATCTCTGAAGCTCCGCTCTGAGCTTTCTCCTGAAATCAAGCTCGTACTCAGTGTTGGTTATATCCGTTCCTGAATACCACCGTTTCTCCAGATATTTGTAATTATCCGGATCCCTCAGTCTGTCCAGCGCACTGTTCTTCAGACTGTTCACACCTTCCTCATCGGTCTCCAGCTCACAGGCAAGTTCCGGCACACTGCATCTGTCATGTCTGTAGCCATAGAGCTTATCTATCACTATCTTCTCCCTGTAATTCAGTTTGTCTATGAGTTCATCGAACATCCGCCTGCACATACCATCCTGTGAATAGGACAGCGTATCCGCCTGCACCCCAAATACAGAACTGTACAGTGCTTCATACGGACTGATAACATCCAGCATATATTTATTATTTTCTTTTCTTAGAACATACGCCCTGTGCAATATCCCACACCTCATTCTATATAAGTTCTTAATCCAATATGCAAACTGGCATACATATCTGATATGCCCATCATCATTTTTACTTATATCTGAACTTAATCATTTTTATTATACATGTTTTGCCACAAATTAAAAACATAAAAGTGACGGGATATGGTATTTTATTATTTTATTAAGTGTTTATACAACTGTCTGTCCACCTGTGGTATAATGAATCGACAACAAACTGGGAGGATATCTATGATCAGATTTTTGCCGGATGAATACTATTCATCCACATACAAGATAGATTTCAAAAAGTATTACGACATGGGATACAGAGGTATACTGTTCGACATAGACAACACTCTTGTGAGACATAATGAGCCGGCCACATCCAGAGCGATCCAGCTCATGGAACAGCTCAAGGCCATGGGCTTCAAGGTATGTCTGGTATCCAACAACAAGGAGCCAAGGGTTGCCGCTTTCAACAAAAAGATGAAGGTGAATTACATATTCAAAGCCGGCAAACCATCGAAAAAGGGCTACATCCGTGCCATGAACGAGATAGGCTGCAACATAGACAACACGATCGCCGTGGGCGACCAGATCTACACTGACATCATCGGAAGTGCCAGCCTTGGCATACACACTATCCTTGTCAAGCCTATAGACACAAGCCACGAGGAGATACAGATCACCCTCAAGAGGATCATTGAAAAGCCGTTTATTTTCTACTTCAGGAAAAAGCATGGCATGGTAAGATAATTTCTGTTATTCATAACGCAACACAAAAGGCCGTATTCACATATCTGCCTGATATGTGAATACAGCCTTTTATTAAATATCTCAGTAACATATACGTTCTGTCATGATGTTACACATCTGTGTGATCCACAGAACGTATGTTAGTCGTTGTACACCTTCTTGAACTCTGTGTATCCCTCTGACTCCAGCATGTTTATCTGCTGCTTCATGTTCTTTCTCATCATCTGGATAGTCACTGTCTTACCTGCCTGGCGAAGTTCCTTTGCCTCCTTGAAGATCTCAAGCTTCTTGTCCAGTGTCACATCCTTGTGAATGAGGATAGCCACGTTGTCAGAATCTATCTTGTATCCATTCTCAAGCTTGTCCTTGAGTATGGTGATTATTCTCTCAAAACCTATTGAAAATCCTGTTGCAGGGACATCCTGTCCACAGAAGTTTCCAACCATCTTGTCATATCTTCCGCCGCCGGCGATGGAGAAGTTGTAGTCATCTATTGTAACCTCAAAAATAGGTCCTGTGTAATATCCCATACCTCTCACAAGAGTAGGGTCAAATACGATCTTTACGCCATCTGCAACCATGGTCTTTGCACTTGATATGATCTCGTCCATATTGGTTATAACCTTTGGATCAAGGCACTCAGCGTCTATGTCCCTACAGAACTCAGCGCAGCTCATATCTCCAAGGTTCTGGTATATCTCAAGATACTTGTCCACCATCTCTGCGTCGTATCCGTTCTCTGTGAGCTCTGCTCTTATGCCATCCAGACCTATCTTGTCATACTTGTCAAGGCTGATGAGTATTGAAGCAATGTCTTCCTCTGCAAATCCCGCATTCTTCGCAGCACCACGGAGTATCTGTCTGTCGTTGATGTGGATAGTAAAATCTGTTATTCCCACCTCAGAGAATATTCTTGAGAGCATATCGGATGTGGCTGCCACAAGCTCTATCTCCGCAAGGTTTGTATTGTCACCAAGTATATCTATATCGCACTGGGTGAACATTCTGAATCGTCCCTTCTGTGGCTGATCCGCACGGAATACAGGTCCGATCTGGAGTGCCTTGAATGGGCTTGGAAGCTGCTCCTTGTTGTTCGCATAATATCTTGAGAGTGGAAGTGTAAGATCGTATCTGAGTCCGCTGTCTGCCAACTCTCCCTTACCTGCATCGATGGCTCTCGCAAGGTCTGCGCCTCTCTTCATCACCTTGAAGATAAGCTTCTCATTGTCACCGCCCTGCTTGCTTGTAAGATTCTCTATATGTTCCATAACAGGAGTCTCTATCTGTGTAAATCCAAATCTGGAATAACTTGTCTTGATCATTGAAAGCACATGCTCTCTAAGCCTCATATCAGCCGGGAGCTGATCACACATACCTTTTACCGGTGTCTTGATGAATTTTGCCATTTCTTATCCTCCTGATCTTATATCTTTATTAAATCCAACCTATTCTAGCATATACAACTATATTTTTCCACCCTTAAAAAGAACACCGGAACAAACTTATAGTTTGTTCCGGTGCTTTTCACATAATATATTGATATTTTTAATTGTCCTGTAATATCAGATTACTTGAGAAGATCATAGTTGAGCTTCTTGATAACAAGGAAGGCCTTGTTTCTGAGTTCCTCACCTGAGAATTCATCAAGCTGTACATTCATATCCCAGTTGTACTTCATGAGTGTATTCATAAGATCCTCAATGTAATCCTTTACATACTTGACGTTGCTCTCACTCTTATCCTTGAGCTGGACAACTATATTGTCTATAGCCTCGATGATTCCTGACTCCTGCTTCTCTAGTGCCTGTCCTGACTCATCGTTGAGCTCTATAACCTTACCTGTCTTGGTTATGATGACCTTCTTGTTAGGAGCTGCAGCAGCCTTGCTCTTCTTGTTGATCATATGGTTGATACACTTGATCAGACATGCTACAGAGTATGTCATCTCCTCGTTTGATGGCTTGTCTATTCCCTTGAGAGTGTGCTGATGGTACAGGTACTCTGACTTGCACAGCATCTCCTCAACAATAGCTACCTTACACAGTGATACCAGATCAGCCGGCATAGCCTGCTGCTTCTTACCGAAGAGACCACCGCCACCCTGCTCATTTTCCTCCTTATACTTCTCAGGAAGAGCTGTTCTGACATATGTCTCATGCAGGTACTTCTTGGCTGTGTTGATATCGTAGCTTGATGCAAGAACCATCTTCTTGGTACTGTTGAGTCCGTTAACGACCATATCCTCAGCAGCCATGAACAGAAGGATCTTCTGTCTATTGTCAAGCATTGAGTAAACCTCTTTGTTCTTGTTGTTCTTCTCAACAATTGACTTCTTTCTGACATCAAATACCTTTACCTTCTCCTTTACACTGAAGAATGCCTTCAGCATTGAAGGATTGGCGTTCAGGAAGTTGCAGCACCATGTGAGCTCTATGTACTGATCCTCGATCTTGTTCGATACCTCATACAAGCTGTATCCCTCAAACAGTACATTGAGTGCCTTGGAGAGGATCTCCAGACTCTCATACTTCTCCTCATATGACTTCTGTGTTATATCAGAGTTAACATATGCCTTGATTCCACACTCTATGAAGAGCTTGTTGTACTCATATGCTCCCTCAGGAATGTTCTGACGTCCGCTGAGCTGTGCTCCTGAACCAAGTGTCTGAAGTACCTTCTTGACCTCCGGCTCATTCTCGATGGCCTGATATACCTTCTTGGTAAATGCGCAGGTCTCATTAAGCAGTGAATCTATCCTCTTGTTGTATACCTCCTGCTTGGAGATCTCTGAAGCCACCTTGCTGCTGAGGATCTTTGCTGCCTCTGTGCTTGTGACATTCTTGATGAGCTCCTTGAAGTTGGAGTATACTGACAGGTTATCTATAGGTATGTACTCTGCGTTCAGTCCGTAGAACTGAAATGCCTTCTCATACTGCTTGTTCGCAATGTAGATAGAGAAGAGATTGATAGATAACTGTATCTTGTAATCGTTAGGTGCATGTGCATCCTCGATGACGTAATCATAAAGTACCTCGAGGTTGTTGATATATGAATCAGATCCTATGTCTTTGGCTGAGATATCCATCTCCATAACCACATTGATCAAATCCAGGTATCCGAGCAGAGCCTTGTCAAAGTTCTTTGGTCTGTCATCATCCTCAAGTATCTGGTATGAAATGTTTATGAGAAGTGGAGCGATCTTATCCCCGATCAGTCTCATGCACTCTGGGATCTTCTCAAGCTGTAAGAGATACAGCAGCCATACACTGTAACGATAAACACCTGTAGCTGATACAGGCGCATCTATATCGGTAGGGTCAATATCACCATATACAAATCTGAATAAAGGCTCTATCCACTCTTCGATCGCATAGTGTCCGGTCGCCTTTATATTGAAGTCTACAAACTCTGCAAGCTCATACAGCTTTGTACACTGAGCACGAACCTCGTCATCCACTGTCATGGTCGACAGATCAAAATTAGAATCCTTCAGGCTGTCTATAACCAATGTATAGAATCCGTCCTCAACCTGATCATTCAGATAACGAATAAGTGTTCCTTTATTACTGGATGCCGCTATTGATAATGCGTTATCCCCTGCCTGTCCTATATTTGCTGGTAACATAATATGTCTACCTCCTTTTGTTTTCGTATGTCTGGCTTACGAATATTCTTGTATTATTCCCCTCAAATCACTACTCCAAATATAACATATTTGGTAAAATCATTCAACAAAGTTTTTGGTTATTACTGATAACTGTCATTGTGCATAATTACCCAAAAATTATAGCACTAAAAAAATCGCATTTTTTGTGCATTTTTACTGTTATGCCAGATAATGCCATTTTTCAGCATCAGTCGAGTCCTGCCATGTGAAGTATCGCCATGGCATTTGTCGTGGTACACCTGCCATCCTTCTTCTTATAGTCGAATTTCAACTGGTCTCCCTCGTAATATTCCTCGAAATGATAGTTCGCAGCAGGTGTTCCGTCCTCCGCCTTGAGATCACACAGCTCAAAATCGTGTGTCGATACCAGTGTCATTGAACCCGCTCCCGCAAGCTTTCTGATGACCTGTGTTGCTCCCACTATTCTGTCAGCAGAATTTGTTCCCTTGAATATCTCATCTATAAGACAGAGCATAGGTCTGTTCTCTTTTCTGTACTCAACCATCGTCTTTATCCTGAGTATCTCTGCATAGAACGTTGATATTCCATTGCTGACATCATCGGTCACCCTCATGGATGTGAATATCTTCATCCTGTCAGCCTCCATATAGCCCGCACACACTGGAGCACCCGCATATGCAAGCACCAGATTTATACCCAGTGTTCTGAGGAAAGTCGTCTTTCCGGACATATTACTTCCGGTTATTATCGTGGCACCGCCCTTGAAGTCCGCATCATTTGCCACGACTGTATCAGGGCTTATCAGAGGATGTCTCATATCCCTGGCGGTGACATGCACTCTGGCATTTGCGCCGACCTGTGGATAGCTCACTTCCCTCGTTCTTGAAAGGACAGCAAATGACATGAGTTCCTCCATATCAGAGACAGCCTTTATCCAGCCCTCAACGCTCTGTCCATTCTTCTGTTTCCATTTGTCCATCATCCTGCCTATGTGGAAGTCCCACATTATAAGTCCACACAGTATCTGATGAACTATAGGATTGTATCTGATATTGAACGCCGCACTTATCATCCTCAGTTTTCTTATAGCCGCCAGGGCACCAGAGTCATTTGACAGATGCGACTTGATATCATTTAAAAGTTCACTGTCGAAATTCTCCCCGGAGATCAGCTCGAACATTCTTATATAGTCCTCTATCACATAGCCAAATGAGATCATAGGCATGACAGCCTGACCCGCAACTCCGCCAAAAAGCCAGGAGAACAAAAGCACAACAAAGAATGAGACAAGCGTCCAGCCTATGTTTATCTCACCCATTATTCCAAGTATAAATGCAACCAGTGTTATCGCCGGCAGTAAAAATCTCAATATGTTGAACACCGCAGGTATATGGTCATCGCCATTGCAGTATGCCACAAATTCATCCGCGGTATATTTCTTCTTTTTGCCCATTCCGGTCTTCACACCGAGGGTCTCAAAATCCATCGAGAACTCTCTCTTTGAAGTGAGCTCTTTTATCGCCTCCTGGCGCTTCTCTATGTCTGCTATATCGTACTTCGGATCGCGTATACTCTCGGCGAGAGCCCTTTTTCCCTCCTCGGTTCCCGCAACACAGATAAACTGATACAGAGAGCTCTGTCCAAGAAGGTCCATATCCCTTGCAACCAGATCGTCATCGCCGAGATACTGTGCACCGTTGTCCTCAAACTTCTTCCAGCCGTCGCCGAATCTCTCTATATACCTCCTGAGCACCTCCGACTTGGCTTTCTTATATTCCAGCTCCTCACTAAGCTTTCCGTGGATAAACACCATTGCGACAAATGCCACAGCGGCTATTATTCCCAGGATCAGCACTGTCACTCTGTTGTCATATATGCCTATTATCAGCCCTGCCAGAGCTGCAAGGAACATCACAAATCTAACCCCTGAATACGTTGCAGACTTCCCCTCAAGCGCCTTGATGTCCTTCTCCAAAATGTCCCTTTCGTCCTTGTATTCGTTCATGTTATCGTCCTTTCATAAAAAACAATATATTTACTTTTTGTCCGGCTTGTCCTTCTTCTTATATGACATCACACCATCCTCTGATACATCTATCATGTCCGGCTTGACAACGAGCACGATACCCATTACCCCAAATACCACACACAGCACGATGCATATTATTCCGATCACCTTATATGATGTAAATGCGAGCATTCCAACTCCCACTGCCAGTGTGAGTGCCGCACATAGAAAATAGTTTTTCTGAAGTGCCTTTATCGCCTGTTCTTCTTTGTTGTAATCCTGTCCACTATTATTCATGTTCCATTTTACCTCCACATATCCATTCCATTATAGATGAATATATCATACACGGTATATCATTCGCAAATATTAATTCCTGTGAATCAATCCACCACACTTATTGCATTTGACACGAATACATATTAAAATAAATGGACAGGTTATATTCTATGGGAAGGAGATTTTTATCATGAACAAATTGGCAAAAATGGCGCTCACTCTTGCCGCTGCAGGAAGTGTCTGCTACTTATTCAAAGACAAGATCAAGACAACGAAAGCTTACCAGACAGTTGAGAACAATGATACTGTAAAGAAGGCAAAAGCCACAGCTACAGATACTTACCACAAAGTAAAGGACTCCGAGACAGTCAAAAAGATCAAGGACTCTGAAACATACCACAAGGTAAAGGACTCTGAGACAGTCCAAAAGGCAAAGGATACGATCAAGGATACCTACAATAAAGTAAAAGATTCCGAGACAGTCCAGAAAGCAAAGAATACAGTATCCGACACATATGACAAGCTCAAGGACAAGGTTAAGGAAAAAGCTGCTTCCACCGAAGATGGCGACCGTGAATATTTCACACTTCACGAAGACACCACCGGAGCAGAAGAAACCACATCCGAAGAAGCCGCAACCGAGGATGTTGTAACCCCGGAAGCCACAGCGGATATTCCGGATGAGACAACCGCAAAGGCCGTAACCGAGACCGTAGCTGAGGCTGAGGATGTTCTCGCCGAGGCAACTGGTGCCGTTGCAAATGCCGCTGCTGCTGAGACATCAGAGGTAATCGGCGATGAGTACATGGGACTTTCAGATGTATCTGAGGATCCATCAGTGCTCTCCGATCAGGACAAGCTTGACGTATAGTCTGCACAGTACAATAGGCAAAACAAAAACAGTATGTGCGATCCGTTTGATAACGAACCGCATATACTGTTTTATTTTTTCCCTGAATCTCTCAGATATGACAATGCTTCATCTATGGCAGCCTCCGTCTTGAAGTCCTGCTCATATGTCACGCCATCCACATCCACCATGAGTAGTTTGTATATCTTTTTGTCTGCCGGCCCTATATTCGCCGATGTTCTGAGCTTCTTGAACGTCTCTATGGTGCTGAGTTCCACCACATCCGTATGCCAGGTTCCGTGATATACCAGATATTTGTCTGTTATGGCTATACCATCCTGATCATAGTAGAGATTGTATCTGAGCTGTTCATCTATATCCCTGACAGTATTTCTGTCTGCCTTTCCGCCCGATACGACCTGCATTCCTGACACCTTCCATGGACAGCACACACTGTATATACATCTGACTATATTATATAACGCCCACAGAGCCGTCAGCACAAGAACCAGCAGCATCATATTATAATAGATCCTCGGAAAATCCACCTCACTTATTATGTGTGGATATACCTTGCTCTCAAGCTGCTGGGATGGTATCCCCATGTCCTGTGCAAGGCCATCAACTATCGATGTATACACATCATCCGCAGAGACTACTCTGCCTCTCAGCGTATAATTCAGCAGTACATCTTCGTTACTCCTGATGAGCAGGATGGCATATCTGCCATCCTGCTGACAGTAGTAGTACCTGCCCTGCCTCTCAGAATCCACATAATAATCGTATCCTATATAATCCGCCCGATCCACGGTTATCGTCACATCCCTGTCGTTCGGATTCGCCCTGGATTCCACATCAGCTATACTTCTGTATGTCCTGCTCCTTATCCTGTCCGGCAGACTGAAATGCCACGCCATGATGATCATGCATCCCACCATGATCAGTGATAGAATGATCCCGGGTATTCTGTTTTTTAGAATATAACTTTCAAACTTCCTGTTCTTCATAATATGTCTTTCCCGCGTACGGTCAGATTTTTAGAAATGGCTTCCGCCACCGCCATGACCACCGCCACCGCCTGATCCACCAGAATCTCCTGAGCTGCTCTGGATAGTCACGCTGGTTACTTCCTTACGTATAAATATATCTCTTCTGTCAAGCTCCTTGGCATTTCCATCGCTGTATGTAGAAGCTGTTGTGGTATCTTTTCCTGCTTTCTTCGACAGATTCACGATGCAGAATGCGATGGCTGCTCCCAGAGATACAAGGAAGCATATAAATGGTGACAGGAACTTTAATCCTCCTGTGCTGCTCTTCATAGCCGTCTCTGTTCTTGACATCATTCTCTCAAATGCTCCAAGAGTATCCGATCTGAGTATCTTTCCACCGTATTCCGTTATGGATGTCGCCTTGGAATCACTTATTCTCTTCTTCGCCTTGCCGGCTGTGCACAGATAAACATATCCGTCGTTCTCCTGCCAGTTGGCAACTATAACTACGCTTGTGCTGGCATCCCTGCCGTCAAGATATGTTCCTGCAGGCCACTCTTCCCAGCCGAATCTGTAATAATCACAGATCTTCTCTGCTATATCCTTTGTGTTAGACTCTATGTCATATGAAACTGCATCGGCATCATATTCTGACAGATCTGTGTACTGATCCATGGTAACGACAACAAAGTCCATACCCACTTTATCTTCCAATTCTGCTATCTCCCCGCGGAGAGTCTCCTCCTCCGAATCAGACAGCTTATCTGCATAGTCAAACACTCTCTCATTTGTCTTACATTCTGTATTATTTCTGGCGTCATGCTTGAGATTGGCATTTGATTTCACAAAGTATCCTATAAAGAACACTATTCCAAGTCCAAGTACCACGAGCATTGCCACGATAAATTTCCTTACTGCATTCATTTACAACACCCCCAATAACATAGACAAGCCATCAAGCAATACAAATGCTGCGCCAAACAAAAGTGCGGTAAGTCCAACTGCCTTACTCATGCTCTTCGGCTCTGTTCCGACACATTTTCCAGTCTGTCCGTTGACATAGAACTTATAGTTTTTGCCCTGGAAACGGTACTCATATACCCACACCGGCATGAGTCCGAACTTTGTTCCCGTGAGTCTGTTGTTGTTCCTGAATCTCTCATTTGTAAGTGATGAATATCCAGTTGTGGTGCTTCTCACCCAATCTCTGTTTGCCTTCTCCGCTTTTGCCTGAGCCCTAGGCTCCACCTCATTCGGCGGCATATTGTAAGTCTCCGCATAGAATCCCGAGAGGTACTTGTTGTCATGCTGCATGAGCTCTTTGTAGTTGTACGGCTCCATGAGATCCATGATTCCATCCTCCATGGCTATTGATGCATCAACCGGTATGCCCTCATAATTCACATGCAGGCTTCTTCCGACATCAAAATATGAAGTCTCTGTATATCTCTTGTCTCCAGACGTCCATGATCTGACCTTTGTTCCTATGGCCTCATAAGCCACATCCGAATCATAATCGTACATCCAGAATGGGACATACACTCCCTTAAGCGCCTCAAGCGTCTTCTGTGAAAGGAATGTTCCCGGTATAAATAGCTTTTTACCAAATTCATTCCTCAGCTTCTCCTCAGCCTCATGCTTTGATATCTTAAAAGGAAGTATCACATCAGCCCCATACGGATAATTTACTTTGTCATCCCTGAGCAGATATGTTCCACATGAAGGACATCTTCCCGCAGACTGATACTCCGTGTAAGGTATCTGTGAACCACAGTTTATACATATTACAGGCTCCTGTGATGGAACCAGTTCCTGACAGTCGCTTCCCCCGCAACTAAGGCAGACCATCTTTTTCTTCGCAGGGTCGTACACTACGTTACCCCCACAATTCACACAACGATATAGCAAGTTATCTTCCCCCTGTCATTTTTTATCGTTTTCCTTCCAAACTTCCTACGCTGATTCTCAGCGTACCTGCGCTTATTATAGCATAGTAAATCTGTTTTTAGAACATCGAATTGGATGCCTTAAGGCGGCTTTATAACACATTTTAGATATCTTAAATGAAACAAAATATTTTTTGAACAAATGTGTAACACATCATGTTCATGCGAATATGTTAAACCATGAACAAAATAATGGAGGCTTACCATGAGTGATTTATCAGCAACACAGTGTGCCTGTGGCGGTTGTAGCTGTGGCGGCAGAAATGGACTTTCTTGCGGAGGTTCATGTGGATGCAACAGTTGCACTCTGATCATCATCCTTCTCCTCTGCTGCGGTGGCTGCGGCGGCGATGGTTTCGGTTTAAACAGCGGTTGTGGCAATGACAATAGCTGCATCTGGATCATCCTTCTCTTATTCTGCTGCGGTGGCTGTGGCAATAACAACGGATGTGGCTGCGGTGGCTGCGGCGGCAATGATTGCGGCTGCTGCTAACAGCGGATTCACCATTATCCATAAACGGGATATCGGGCAGAAAGGTTGTCCGGTATCCACAGAAAGTGGCCAGCAGAAGCAATTCTGCTGGTATTTTTTTTACTAAAAATCAATAGAATATAGTATAGCTGTCTTACCAAGTGATCACTGCATGAAACGGAGCTTCATATGTTTAATGGCAACTTCCATCATCCACTGGACAACTTAATAAAAGATGACCGCCTGTTCATGATGGAGGCCATTCTCCCATTTGTGGATGACCGTATGAAAGCTCCTCTGGCAATGTACATAAAGATCATGGAACTTCAGACCATATTGAATGCTCTGCGCGATACAAATTATGTAAACTCCTGTGGACTCCACAAAGATATAAACAATCAGGATGATATACTGTCATCCCTTGCCGGGTGTGGATTTCCCGATATCAGGGACCAGTTTGCCAGCATGAAAAAAGCCATAGATATGATGAAGACCATGGAAGCCATGAACACACAGCAATCCACGGATTCTCTGTACCGGCACTATCAAAGCAGAACTGCCTCTGAAACCGAGGGCGAAGAAAACTACGACAACACTGAATCCCAGTCATCCCAGGATATATACAGCTCCGTCAAAGACCTGTTTGAAAAATATGATATGGAGGGATATTAAACATGAATCTTCAAAATGACCCAAGACTAAAAAACATGCATCCGCTAAAAAGGGAAATTCTTCTCAGATTATCCAACTCCCAGTCCACCATGACTCCGGAGCAGATGCTCCCCCAGCTAATGGAGATCAACCAAGAACTGCAAAAAAGGGATCTCTCCTTCAGCAGATCCGAGTCCGAGATCGTTCTGGATGTTCTGAGCGAAGGCATGTCTCCACAGGAAAAACAAAAGATAAATATGATAAAGTCCATGCTGTAAAAAATGCATTTCACTGAATGTAACACAATTTCATTTTTGTGGCTATCAGCTATAGTTTCACATTTTTGTACCTGATAGTTTCTGGCTGACGATACCGTTATTGGCAGATACTATTTGCATAAAATGTAGCTGATAGATATTGTTTCAGCAAGATGGAGGTTATTGTGATAGATATCTTTGACTTGGGATTGCGGATAAGAAATGTGAGAAAGGCTCATAATCTTACTCAGGAACAGCTTGCCGAGAAAATAAAAGTGTCTCCTCATTATGTGTATGAGCTGGAACATGGATACAAAAGTATGAGTATATATACTCTCGCCAATATCTCAACTGTTCTTGATGCGCCACTGGATTTTCTGGTGTTCGGAAAGGAACCGGCCACCACCCCCGAGAACAAGGATTATATCACTCATGACGATCTTGACAGACTGGTGGAATCGATACCACTGTACAAACGTGACAGTGCATACAGCGCACTCAAGAATCTGCTGCCTTATCTGAAATAAATGATAATCCGATATATATTTAACATCAAGAAAGCCACATGGATTTTTCTCCATGTGGCTTTCTCATGTTTATAGTTTTTTATTTCATAACAATATTCACAATACGTCCAGGAACATAGATCTCCTTGATAACGTTACCTGTGAGCTTGTCGGCGATTACTTCCTTAGCCTTTGCGATAACCTCATCCTTAGGATCTTCCTTGCCGATTGCAAGTGTTGCCTTCGTCTTACCGTTGATCTGTACAGCAATCTCAACTGTTGACTCTACTGTCTTTGCCTCATCGAACTCTGGCCATGTCTGCTGATATACATATCCGCCATAGTTCTTTACTGACCACAGCTCCTCTGTGATATGAGGTGCAACAGGGTTTAACAGGATGAGCAGTGTCTTGAACTCATCTGCTGTAACGCTTCCCTTCTTGTAGAAGTCGTTGAGAAGTGCCATCATGGCTGCGATAGCTGTGTTGTACTTCAGGTTCTCGAAGTCATTTGAAACCTTCTTGATAACCTGGTGCATCTTGGTCTCCATATCCTTGGAGTAGCCCTTCTCGTCTGTCACACTGTCCTGAAGCTTCCATACTCTGTCGAGGAATCTTCTACATCCCTTGACACCATCCTCTGACCATGAAGCTGCAAGGTCAAATGCTCCGATGAACATCTCGTAGGTACGAAGTGTATCTGCGCCATATACATCTACGATGTCGTCAGGATTTACAACGTTGCCTCTTGACTTACTCATCTTCTCACCGTTCTCACCGAGGATCATACCATGTGATGTTCTCTTCTGGTATGGCTCTGATGTAGGAACTACGCCCTGATCGTACAGGAACTTGTGCCAGAATCTTGAATACAGAAGGTGAAGTGTTGTATGCTCCATTCCTCCGTTGTACCAGTCAACAGGAAGCCAGTACTTGAGTGCCTCCTTGCTTGCAAGAGCCTCTGTGTTGTGAGGATCTGTATATCTGAGGAAATACCATGATGATCCAGCCCACTGTGGCATGGTATCCGTCTCTCTCTTTGCCGAACCGCCACAGCATGGACATGTGGTGTTTACCCAGTCTGTCATAGCTGCAAGTGGTGACTCACCATTGTCTGTCGGCATGTAACTGTCAACCTCCGGAAGGAGAAGTGGAAGCTGGCTCTCGTCGATTGGAACATAACCACACTTATCGCAGTGAACGATAGGAATTGGCTCGCCCCAGTATCTCTGACGTGAGAATACCCAGTCACGGAGCTTGTAGTTGGTCTTTGCCTGACCGATACCCTTCTCCTCAAGGAACTTGATCATCTTCTCCTTTGCATCCTTTACCTCAAGGCCGTTGAGGAAATCTGAGTTGATGAGCACTCCTGTTGCCACGTCTGTAAATGCAGCCTCATTTATATCTACTTCCTCGCCATCCTTTGCAACAACCTGGATGAGTGGAAGTCCGAACTTCTTTGCAAATTCCCAGTCTCTGTCATCATGTGCAGGAACCGCCATGATAGCACCCGTTCCGTAGCTCATGAGTACATAGTCTGATACGTATATAGGAATCTCCTTGCCATTTACAGGGTTGATTGCTGTGAGTCCGTCTATGCATACACCAGTCTTATCCTTTGCAAGCTCTGAACGCTCAAAGTCGCTCTTCTTCGCTGCCTGCTCACGGTATGCCTCGATGTCTGACCAGTTGCTGATCTCGTCCTTGTACTTGTCAAGGATTGGATGCTCTGGTGAAACAACCATGTATGTTACTCCGAATAATGTATCGCATCTTGTTGTATATATGCGGAGCTTGTCCTCTTTGCCCTTTACTGAGAAATCTACCTCAGCTCCTGTTGATCGTCCGATCCAGTTCTTCTGTGAAACCTTTACACGCTCGATGTAATCCACGCCGTCAAGTCCTTCAATGAGCTTGTCTGCGTAATCTGTAATCTTGAGCATCCACTCAGACTTAACCTTGCGGACAACCTCACTGCCACAACGCTCACATACGCCGTTGACAACTTCCTCATTTGCAAGGCCAACCTTACATGATGTACACCAGTTGATAGGCATCTCCTTCTTGTATGCGAGACCTGCCTTGAAAAGCTTAAGGAATATCCACTGTGTCCACTTGTAGTACTCAGGATCTGTCGTGTTGATCTCTCTGTCCCAGTCAAATGAATATCCAAGTGAGTGGAGCTGCTTTTTGAATCTTGCAACATTTGTCTTGGTTACTTCCTTTGGATGGATCTTGTTCTTGATCGCATAGTTCTCTGTAGGGAGACCAAATGCATCCCAGCCCATTGGATACAGAACGTTGTAGCCCTGCATTCTTCTCTTTCTTGCTACTATATCAAGCGCTGTGTATGGTCTTGGATGACCTACGTGAAGTCCCTGTCCTGATGGGTATGGGAATTCAACTAACGCATAATACTTTGGTTTTGAATAATCATCTGTAGCAGCAAATGCCTTGTTGTCATCCCAGACCTTCTGCCACTTTCCTTCAACGACTTTGTGGTTGTATGTCTCAGCCATTTTTGAAAATGCCTCCTTGAAATTTATCTTTTCAGGCTTTATAACGCTTTTTCGCCCGATTCCTCTCTAATCTTAACTATATTAGCATATATGCCGTGTTTTTCAAACTGTTTTTTGGTATAAGCAGCCCGGCTTATTCAAACACTTTCTTGATACTGTCATAATGAAGGAAGATTCCCTGCTCTGCATATTCCTTTATCTCATCCAGAGTTGCCAGCTTAAAACCATCAGTCTCCGCCTCCTGAGGCCTGATATCTATTTCCGAAAAATCTCCAGTAAACTTATAGACATCCACAAAGTAGTTGTCCTTCTCATCCGGGTTATCTCTCCTATATGTAAACTGCAAGCCTCCATCGAAATCACTTACGTCTATGCCTGTCTCCTCTATTACCTCTCGTCTGACAGCCTCTATGGATGACTCTCCTGCCTGCACTCCGCCGCCGGATACCTCCCACCAGCCTGCTGCCCACGCCTTTGTCATGACACGCTTGGTTATCAGATACTTTCCCTCTCTGTTCTGGAGCACCCCGAGCACTGTGAGGTGATAATCCCCCGGTTTCATATTCCAGTCATTTCTCTTCATCGTGCGCCCTGTAGGCTGCTTGTTTACATCGTAAATATCCCAGTATTCCATCTCTGCTTGTCCTCTTTCTGATTTTTATATTTGTTCTGCCCAGTAACATAATAAATGCTATTTTAAGTTTCTTCAACAATCATTCGAATTTTATGCATAATTATTTATTGCAGTTTACTATAAAACTTAAGCTGTGGTACAATTCAAACTGTTATCAAGAGATTTGACCAGCGCAGGCTGAAGGAGGAAGCATGAACGCTTATGAGGTATTCGCCAGTGTCTATGATGAACTGATGGACAACATTCCATATGATGACTGGTGCACATATATAATAGAAGTTTTGAGAAAATACGGAGTGAACGAAGGGCTCATATGTGAGCTTGGATGTGGCACCGGAGAGATAACGGAAAGGCTTGCGGATGCCGGATACGACATGATCGGTATCGACAATTCATATGAGATGCTTGAGGTGGCAAATGAAAAAAAACTTGATACAGGTCACGAATCCATCTTGTATCTCATGCAGGACATGAGGGAATTTGAGCTCTTCGGCACGGTGAATGCCATCGTATGTGTGTGTGACAGCATCAACTATCTCACTGAGCTTTCAGATATCACACATGTATTCAGGCTGGCAAATAACTATCTCGAATCAAAGGGCATATTTATCTGCGACTTCAAGACCCGCCATTATTTCAAGGATGTGGTTGCCGACAGCACCATAGCCGAGGACAGGGACGACGTGAGCTTTATCTGGGATAACTACTACGATACGGAAACCGATATAAATGAGCTGGCTCTCAGCCTGTTTCTCCCAGAATACCCAGAATCAGGCATTGAACCGGATGATGAGTGTCCTCTATACAGGAAGTATCAGGAATTCCATTATCAGCGAGGCCTGACCCTTGATGACATGAGGACATGCGTTGCTGACTCAGGCATGGAGCTCGTTGCCATGTACGATGCATTTACATGGCTGCCAGCCACAGATTCCAGTGAAAGGGTATACGTGGTTGCAAGGGAGACACACCAGGATAACAAACACTATGAATAGGCTTGTCTTATCATCATTCATAATATAAAATGGTGAAGATTGTCCAATATATCATTAATTATAATGCGATTATATATAGAGATAACCGGACAGATTTCAAAATGTAACAAAACTAATCAACATAGAATAGCGAGGTATACAACATGAGCGATCATATAATAAGAGGTATGGCGGCGAACAATCAGGTAAGATTCTTCGCCGGAACAACAAGAGATATCGTGGAGACTGCAAGATCTATCCACAACACAAGCCCTGTGGCTACAGCCGCACTTGGAAGACTGCTCACAGCAGGAGCACTTATGGGAGCACAGTGCAAGAACGAGTCCGACGTACTCACACTTCAGATCCAGTGCAACGGACCGATCGGAGGACTTACCGTAACTGCAGACGCACATTCAAGAGTCAAGGGATATGTCAACAATCCAAACGTTATCCTTCACGCAAATGACAAGGGTAAGCTGGATGTTGCCAAGGCACTTGATCTCGGCGTGCTTTCAGTTATCAAGGATATCGGTCTCAAGGAGCCTTATGTCGGTCAGACACAGCTCGTGTCCGGTGAGATTGCCGAAGATCTTACTTATTACTTTGCGACATCTGAGCAGATTCCTACATCTGTTGCCCTTGGTGTTCTCATGGAGAAGGACAACACCGTCAAACAGGCAGGCGGCTTCATCATACAGCTTATGCCATTTGCATCGGATGAGCTCATAGACGTTCTTGAGAAGAGACTTAACGAGTTTTCTTCTATCACCAGTCTCCTCGATGCGGGCAAGACTCCTCTTGACATCATCAAGGATGTATTTGAAGGATATGACGTTGTAGTGACCGATGAGTTGCCTACCGAGTGGCACTGCAACTGCAGCAAGGAGAGATACTACAATGCGGTACTCAGCCTTGGCAAAAAAGAGATCGCAAGCCTTCTCGAGGAGGGCGAGCCTATAGAGGTCAACTGCCAGTTCTGCAACTCTCATTACAAGTTCTCACCTGACGAACTCAAAGAGATGCTGCTCAAAGCGGCTGCAAAATAATCATTTTTCCGCCATTTGCCCTCATTTTTACAACATTTTTGTACATTATAATTATTGCATTGGTTTTTTCACTATGCTAGAATGTTAACCGTTGTAAAGTAGACTAAATTTGAAAGAAAGAGTGAAAATTATGAAGATAACAAGAGATGATATCAGAAATGTGGCTATCATCGCCCACGTTGACCACGGTAAAACAACACTTGTAGACGAGCTCTTAAAGCAGAGCGGTGTGTTCCGTGACAATCAGGAGGTTGCTGAGCGTGTCATGGATTCCAACGATATCGAGCGTGAAAGAGGAATCACTATCCTCTCCAAGAATACTGCCGTAACATATGGAAGCACCAAGATCAACATCATTGATACTCCGGGTCATGCAGACTTCGGCGGTGAGGTTGAGCGAGTTCTTAAGATGGTAAACGGAGTAATCCTCGTTGTTGATGCATTTGAGGGTCCTATGCCACAGACCAAGTTCGTTCTGAAGAAGGCTCTTGAGCTTAATCTTGCAGTTATCGTATGTGTAAATAAATGTGATCGTCCTGAGGCACGTCCTGACGAGGTAGTTGACGAAGTTCTTGAGCTCCTCATCGAGCTCGATGCAAATGAGGATCAGCTTGACTGCCCATTTGTATTTGCTTCTGCCAAGTCCGGTTATGCAACACTTGACTCATCCAAGCCAGGCACAGACATGAAGCCTCTGTTCGACACTATAATTGATTACATTCCTGCTCCTACAGGCGATCCTGAGGCAGGTGTACAGATGCTTGTCAGCACAATCGACTACAACGAGTACGTTGGACGTATCGGTGTCGGCAAGGTCGACAATGGTGTCCTCAAGGTAAATGAGGATCTTGTCATAGTAAATGAGCATGACCCGGACAAGCTCGAGAGGGTTCGTATCGGAAAGCTTTTCGAGTATGAGGGTCTTAACAAGATAGAGGTTAAGGAAGCACAGATAGGTTCTATCGTTGCTGTTTCAGGCATCGCAGATGTACAGATAGGTGATACTCTCTGCTCCCCTGAGAATCCTGACCCAATTCCTTTCCAGAAGATTTCTGAGCCAACCATCGCCATGACATTCATGGTAAATGACTCTCCTCTCGCAGGCAAGGAAGGTAAGTTCGTAACATCAAGACATCTCCGTGAGAGACTTTTCAGAGAGCTGAACACAGATGTCAGCCTCCGAGTTGAGGAGACTGACACAACTGAGGCTTTCAAGGTTTCAGGCCGTGGTGAGCTTCACCTGTCAGTCCTCATCGAGAACATGAGACGTGAAGGTTATGAATTTGCAGTAAGTAAGGCTGAGGTTATCTACAAGGAAGATGAGCTCGGACATAAGCTTGAGCCATTTGAGATCGCTTATATAGATGTTCCTGACGAATTTGCAGGTACTATCATCAACATGCTGAACCAGAGAAAGGGTGAGCTTCAGGGAATGGCTCCTACAGGAAATGGAACCACAAGACTTGAGTTCTCTGTTCCATCCCGTGGACTTATCGGATTCCGTGGTGACTTCATGACAGCTACCAAGGGTACAGGTATCATCAACACAACATTTGACGAGTATCTTCCATACAAGGGTGACATGAGCTACCGTTCAAAGGGATCACTCATCGCATTCGAGTCAGGTACTTCGATCACATATGGTCTTTTCAACGCACAGGAGCGTGGAACACTGTTCATCGGACCTGGTGAGCAGGTTTACGCCGGTATGGTTGTAGGTGAGAATCCTCGTGCTGAAGACATGGAGGTCAATGTCTGCAAGAAGAAGCAGCTTACCAACACACGTTCTTCAGGATCAGATGATGCTCTCAAGCTTTCACCTCCAAAGGTGATGAGTCTTGAGCAGGCTCTTGACTTCATCGACACTGATGAGCTTCTGGAGATCACACCAAAGTCATTCAGAATCCGTAAGAAGATTCTTGACCATACTCTTCGTTACAGAGCCAACAGGAAATAAGGACGGACGAAAAGTCCTTTGAGATAGTGAAGCCCGTACACTGTAAGGATGTGGATCCATCACGGGATATACAACAAAAGCAGAGACAGTTCACACATTCTTTGTGTTTTGTGTGAGTTGTCTCTGCTTTTTTTGTGCGTAAAACTGTATCTTTTTTGCTTATTTTCCTCTGAATGATTCAACTTTTCTGTTTTTTGTATCTTTCTGGCTTTTTCTTTATGTTTGCGATAATTTTGTGACCTTTTACCTCCTTGTCACGGCGTCTATTGGTCTTAGTTTTGAGGCCCATCTTGCTGGGAAATAGCCTGCTGCCACTCCGAGGATCACGGAGCCGATGACTCCGGCCAGTGCAAGCCACCATGGGATCATGGCTATCTGGGTTCCTTTTGCAAGGTTGAACATGGAGACGGCGGCTTTATTCACCACTATTCTCACTCCGTAGGAGGATAATACTCCGAGGACGCCTCCGACAAGTCCTATCACTGAGGCCTCCATGAGGAACAGAAGTCTGAGCTCGTCTATGTCGCAGCCGAGGACCTTCAATATACCGATCTCGTTTACCCGGTCGAATACAGAGGTCGTCATGGTGTTGCTTATTCCTATGACAGCCACAATAAGTGCTATCATTCCGATTCCGCTGAGAAGAAGCTGTATCATCTTGAGGTACTTCTGTATCGTGTCCAGATATTCCTTGGAATTCTCTGTCTGATACCCCATGTCCTGAAGCTTTTTTACCATCGCATCGACGTTATTTATATCATCTACGATCACCACCGCTGATGTGTAGACAAATTCACGGTAGCTGTTACCATTGCCATCCACCGGCTGACCGTAAAGCTTGCCATCGGCGCTGACCTTTCTGAGCAGGCTTTTCAGTGAATCCATATCACAGTATATCGTCTGAGACTTCTCGCTGTAGCTGTCAGAGATGTCCAGCGATTCGTCAGACTCTTCATCCTGAACTGCACTGTCATAAGAAGTGTCAGCAGAAGCATTGTCAGAGCTGTTATCCGTATCTCCATCAGATAAAACCCCGGCGAGTTTCAGTTTGAATATCCTGTCACTTTCACCGCTCCATCCGACGGTCGTGTCAAATCTCTTTCCGACAAGGGATGCAATACTCTTCTTCTCTCTCTTCTCGTAACTGTCAAATGTCTTTTGATTGAAGAACATTTTGCCCACACTGCCGCCCGAGATCAGTTCAGATGTCCCATGTGAAGAATTGCTGTTTTCCCCATAGGCCAGACTCCAGCCATCAAGCTCATTTCCCGGCACACCCACAAGATTGCCAAAGTATTCATACTCCCCATACTTCATACTCACAGGCACCTCATACAGAGGATAACAACCATCCACATTTGCAAGATCTGTCAATGTAGATATCGTTCTGTCCGTTATCATTCGATCCTTATGCTTACTTCCGGTCTCACTGTATATCGTTATCTGGTTGACACTTCCACTTGCAACCGCAGAATCTATCATCTCGTTCTTGACTCCGATTCCCACAGCCAGAAGTGCTACAACCGATATAACACCTATCATCACGCCGAGAACGGTGAGAAATGTTCTGATCTTTCTTCTCTTCATATTCATAAGACACAAATGCCATATCCACCCCATACAATCTATCTCCTTATAAACTCTCTCCCCGTGACCGGAATCTAAAATTCATCAAGAATCTCCTTTTTTCTCCTGTGCTTTCTTATCGCACATATACAGAACAGAGCTATCACTATAACCACAGCAATTACACCATATAACACCTTTTTATCACTGCTTTTTGTGCTGTCCTTTATCTTCTCTACATTGTCATACACCGGAGATTCCACAGTCGCCTTGAAATTCCCCTCAATCGTCGTCTCATTCCCCTCTTTGTCCTCATATGTAACTATCACCTTTGACATATCACCGCTCGCAGCAGTCGTCGCCACGGCATTCGTGAGGATATCTATGCTTCCGCTCTTTCCAGACTCTATATTGCCTATATACGTCTCAATCTCCTCCACACTTCCCAACAAGCAATTTTCAACCGACGCACCGCAGGACGGGAGGGCGAAAATACGGAAAAGGGTACTCTTTTCCTATGCTTGCTAAGAAAGTTTTTTCCTCACTTATCACTACAACGGAACTCCCAGTATGCCAAAAAGCGCAAAAGAAAAACGCCGCAATTCTGCGACGCTTCATTCACTTTATGCAGACAAAAACGAGGGAACTTTATTCCCCCGTCCTGTCATTGTTGGCTTCCTCTATGCCTTTTGCAGTAGCAGACATGATTTTTAAGTCTGTTTCGCTCATTGTGTCAAGCATGGTATCGAGCTGACGGCGGCGTGTGGACTTCTCTTGTTCCCGTTCCGGGAAAAAGAACTGGTCTACTGATACGTCAAGCAGGGTTACAAGCTCATATAAAATCTGTAAACTTGGGTGCTGCCCGCTGTTTTCAATGGACGCGATATACCGGGGCGCAATATTCAGTGTGTCGGCTAACTGATTGCGTGATATTCCCTTTGCTTTTCTTGCTGCTTTAATGGCTTGCCCGAAAGCCTTAAAATCATACTTCACTTTATCCTGCTTCATATTTTTCACCCTATTACATTTTACTGTTCCTCTTTTCTTTGAGATATGATTACACATATCATAGTATTGATGGTAATAGAGCATAAAACATGCAGAGTAAGGTTGCTAAAACTCATATTGCCATATATAATATCTAATGACATCGAAAATTAAAGAAATTGTATCAATGCTGTATTGCTATTTCAGCAAACTTGGATATACGGTATATACTGCAACAGCAGGAAATGCTGCATTAAAAGAAGTAGAAAAAAAACCTGACATTATTTTGTTAGACGTTAATATGCCAGATATTGATGGATTTACTGTTTGTGAAAGAATACGGGATTATGTTTCATGCCCTATAATTTTTTTAACAGCACGCATTGAAGATAGTGATAAAATAAAAGGATTTTCTATTGGCGCAGACGACTATGTAATAAAACCATTTTCTGTTGATGAATTAGAAGCTCGCATTGCAGCACATCTTCGCAGAGAAAAAAGACACAATACATCTTCAAAGGTGCAATTTGATGAAGATATGGTTATAGATTATTCCTCACGTATTGTGTTTTATCATAATAAGGATATGGCTTTTACCAAAAAGGAATTTGATATAATATCTTTCCTTTCACAAAACAAAGGAATTGTTTTTGACCGGGAAACTATTTATGAAAAAGTTTGGGGATTAGACGGCATTGGTGATAATACAGTTGTTACAGAACATATCAGACGTATTAGGGCAAAATTTTTATCTTTAGGCGATAGACCTTACATTGAAACTGTTTGGGGGTGCGGATATAAATGGAAAAATTAAAGAGAAGCAGATGGTTCAATCGGTTAAATAGCATGAGTATTAGGATGTCCTTTGTTCTTTATGCTTTGTTTTCATTGTTGATTGGAATAATTATTTGTATACTTTTAATTTCAATGGTTGACAAATACAGAATAAATTTGAACTATAAGTATGAAAATATGTCAACAAGGTATGATATACCGGAAAATGGTTCATTTACCGCCGCTTATAGTAATGACCAAACAAAATACACAATATTTGATACGAAAGGAAACGAGATATGCAAGTTCAATGTTGATTATCAAAAAGAACGCCCAGTACACGAATATGTCTATCCGAACCATGTTTCATATATCGAAGTTTCACCTAATTTTGCAAACCGGGATAGGCTTATTGACAGTGTTTTAGGTTCATTAAATGTTGCAATTATTCCTATCGTATTATCTATTAATATGATATGTTGTGTAACATTTTTTTATAAAAAAAAATATCGAAACCTATTAAGCTATTAACTAATGCGTATCATAAAATTGAAGCAAATGACTTAGATTTTACGTTATCATATCCATTAAATGATGAAATGGGAAAACTCTGTCATGCCTTTGAAAAAATGAAAGACTGTTTGGCGAAAAATAATGAAACTATGTTTCGACAATTTGCTGAACAGCGCCGTCTAAACGCTGCTTTTTCACATGACTTACGCACTCCTTTGACTTTACTAAAGGGTCATGCTACTATGCTGCTTTCCTTTATTCCCAAAGGCTTAGTATCACAAGAAGAAATATTAGATGAAATATCAGTAATGTCAAAAAATGTTTCACGTCTTGAAAAATATGTAAATGCTATGACGAACTTATATAGGTTAGAGGATATTGATATTCCACGGCAACAGATTACATTTCATGCACTTATTGATAATTTTAATAACACAGCAGAAGCACTTTGTTATGACAAACATTTTTCAATTACTACAAGCGGTGATAATATAACCTTGTTTATCAATTTAAATACAGTCATGCAGATTTATGAAAATTTACTCTCTAATAGTATTAGATACGCAAAAAGTGATATTGCTATTAGCGCAGTAATAGAGAATAATAATTTAGTTATATCTGTTTCAGATGATGGTTGCGGGTTTAAAAATATTGATATTGAAAAAGCGACATTACCATTTTATAAATCATCGAAAGATATATCTACTGAACATTTTGGATTAGGGCTGAATATTAGTAAGATTTTAAGTGAAAGACATGGCGGAAATATCCAAATTGCTAATAATGAAGCAGGGGGAGCATGTGTTACAGTAAAAATAAATTGCAATGAAAGTTGATTGAAAATAGACATTTTATTGCTATTATAAATTTAAAAGAAAGGAGATAAGGACAAATGAAAAAAATAATATGTATGTTTCTAAACTTATCGTTATTGGTGTGTATTGTTGGGTGCAGTCAAGCAAAGGACAGTGATAACCATGTAGTACAAGATTATTCCGAAGAATATGAGGTTTCTCCTTATGGAAGTGAAGAAGCACTTGACACTTTGGGTGATTTGAAGATTTCAATGAGTACAGAAAAGGATTTAGATTTGAAGCACCTTTCATTTCTAATAGAAAATACTTCTGATAAAGAATACCGATATTCACCAAATTATTTTGAAATAGAAGCTGAACAATCCGGCACTTGGTATCAACTTAAACAGCTTGATGACCCCTCAAAGAGCAATGAAAAGGATTGTTTTATTAAGCCTAACGAACGATTAACATTAGAAATTGATGTTAAAAGTTTTTATGGAGAATTGCCTGCTGGACACTATCGTTTTATTAAACAATTTGCGTTCTTTGAAAGTGAAAGAGATTGGGATTACGATACATATAATTTATCTTGCGAATTTACGATAAGGTAAAAATTCTCTACTTCATAAGCATGAAATAAAAAAAACGCTTATGAAGTAGAAAGTTCGACTCAGAACTTTTGAAAAGATAGCCAAAAATTACTTTGTGATTTCAGAATAAACATCATGGACTTTTCACACATGTTTTCTTTTTTCTACATCTCTTCGTTTATGATAACACTCTTTATACCTGAGACACTGTTAAGTGCGTTCAGTATACCCGTTACCGCCATGTTGCTATTTTCTTCTGATACGCCGCCAAGATCAAGGTATATCATTATCTGGTCTTCGCCCTTATATATATCAATATACCCCATATAGTTTTCTTCATCACCATTTTGCGAAGAATAATCCGCCATCACCTGCTGGATCTCATCTACCTTCTCATCTGTGATACCGCCATCAATATGCACACTATACAAAAAGCTCTCTCCGTCAAATCCTGCAACATGTGCCTCGTAGTTCAGGTCAAGCTGATCTATCCCAAATATACTGTCAAAGTCGAATTCTCCGTCTTCTCCAAATCCATATTCTCCACAATTTTCTGCCATAGCATCATCCATATTATCTGTCATTTCACTATTCCCCTCTATCTCATTCTCTTTCTCTGCAACCTCCGTCTCATCCTGTTCTTCCGCTGCAGCATCCTCAGGACTTCTCTCAAACCTCGCATATCCGCTGTCATATTTCAGATAAATGACATTCTTCTCAGTTGTGCTGATATATATGTCCTGTCCAGCTTCAAGATCCACGCCTGCTGCCGCAAAATTCTCTGCAGGATAGTCTTTGCTGTCGACCTTTTTTATCGTTCCCGCGATCTCGTATCCTTCCGGCAATTTCTCATCTCTTCCGGTTGCATTGTAATAATAGATATACCCATCATACATAACCTGTGGCTGCTCTATCATTCCGCTTTCCACACCGGTCGAGGTCTCCACGCCATTTGTTCCTGAAACATTTCCCTCAGAACTACCGCAGGCAGTACATGCCATAATCGAAAGCGCCGCAGCACATATAAATATTTCTTTTCGTATCCCCATACAATTTTCCCCTTTTTAATACTTATTTATGGATGTTATTGTAAACCAGCTAACTGTATGTCCATATTAACATGGCTTTCCCAGCTCTGCAACATACATATTATTAAAGTTGTCACCATATGCTCACTTCCGTCCATCCATATCCTCATCCCGGACATATCTCGCATTGAACTCCATATTGATCTCACGGAGCTCCTTCTTCCCATCAATATAATCCTGGTACATCTCTGTGATACCGCACATGCATCCATCGCAGTAAGCATCTATATTTCCCAGAGAATCGGCAACTATCTGCTCTCGTTCTTCCCTAGTTGTGTCCTTTATAAGAAAACCTGCCATCGTCAAAAGCCTCCTCTTACAATTCTCATAAAAACAATTAAAACCGTTTTTATACACAAGTACATGTCAAAAAAACAGGCACTTGTAGTTCTTGATACATAAGATATGAAACATATATACAAACGATAATGAAAGTGACTGATCTTCAGCGCTTACTGCTGCTGCGAAGACCGCACCGCTCTTATCGCGGTTTTCGCAGCATGCAAATGTAAGCAAGCTGAAGTGAAGGTAACTGAATGTGTTTGTATATATGTTTTCATATCCATATCTCGAACTACAAGTGCCGTCCGGCCTTTTTACTGTCTGACCTTAATGTGAACCTCACGGAGCTGCTGCTCTGTAACCTCTCCAGGTGCTCCACACATAAGATCCTGTGCATTTCCATTCATTGGGAATGGGATGATCTCTCTGATATTATCCTCGTTTCTGAGAAGCATGATCATTCTGTCCACACCAGGAGCCATACCTGCATGAGGTGGTGCTCCGAACTGGAATGCATTGTAGAGTGCTCCGAACTTCTCCTTCAGATCATCCTCTGTGTATCCTGCGATCTCAAATGCCTTAACCATGATCTTCATGTCGTGGTTTCTTACGGCACCTGATGAAAGCTCGATACCGTTGCAGACGATATCGTACTGGTAAGCCAGGATATCAAGTGGATCCTTCTCATTTAACGCCTCAAGTCCGCCCTGTGGCATTGAGAACGGATTGTGAGTGAAGATGATCTTCTTGCTCTCCTTGTCGTACTCGTACATTGGGAAGTCATTTATATAGCAGAAACGGAATGCGTTCTTCTCGTTGAGATCAAGTCTATTACCAAGCTCAACTCTGATCTGTCCTGCAAATGACGCTGCAAGCTCCTCCACGTCTGCGATGAAGAAAATAGTATCTCCAGGCTGAAGGCCTGCAAGCTCTGCGATCTCACCCTTCATATCATCAGGAATGAACTTGTCGATAGGTCCCTTGTATGACATATCCTCAAGTATCTCCAGATATCCAAGGCCGCCCATGCCGATGCTCTGTGCAAACTTGAGCATCTTCTCATGCTGTCCCTTTGAAAGCTTCTTGTGTACATTGATGGCACGTACCGTCTTGCCGTGGAATGGCTTGAATGTACATCTCTGGAAGAAATCTGTAAGATCTATTATTCTAAGTGGGTTTCTGAGGTCAGGCTTATCCGTACCGAACTCAAGCATAGCCTGCTTGTAGCTGATGATCGGATATGGAGCCTGTGTAACAACTGCGCCCTCAGGTGCAAACTTCTCAAATGTTGCTGAGAGAACTTCCTCTCCAATCTTGAATACGTCCTCCTGTGTTGCAAAACTCATCTCAAAGTCGAGCTGGTAGAACTCTCCTGGTGAACGGTCTGCTCTCGCATCCTCATCTCTGAAACAAGGAGCTATCTGGAAGTATTTGTCAAATCCTGATACCATGAGGAGCTGCTTGTACTGCTGTGGTGCCTGTGGAAGTGCATAGAACTTGCCCTTGAACTTTCTTGATGGCACGATGTAATCTCTTGCGCCCTCAGGTGATGATGCGCAGAGGATAGGTGTCTGGATCTCAAGGAACCCCATCTCAGTCATCTTCTGACGAAGGTAGCTGATGACCTGGCTTCTGAAGATCATGTTGTCCTTAACCTTCTTGTTTCTGAGGTCAAGATATCTGTACTTGAGTCTCACATCCTCACGTGTCTCCTTGGATGTCTGGATCTCAAATGGAATCTGCTTGTATACCTTACCGAGTATCTCTACAGTCTTCGCCTCAAGCTCGATAGTACCTGTAGGGATCTTAGGGTTGTATGTCTCCTCATCTCTGTGTTCAATGATACCCTCGATCGATACACAGTCCTCCTTTGTTATTCCGTCAAGAAGTGATGTGTCTCTCATTACTACCTGGAGCACGCCATACATATCACGCAGATCGATAAATGATACTCCACCATGGTCACGGATATTCTCTACCCATCCGGCAACCTTAAGTGTCTGTCCCACATCGCCCTCAGTGATCTCGTTCATTGTTCTGTTACGATAAATGTTCTCGATTGTCATCTGTTCTCTCCTTTTCTTTACTATTTGCCTGTGGCTTTATGTCCACTTTGGCTTTTTCAGGATTACGCACTGGCTGTTATTTCTCTTGCAAATAGAAAAAGCTTATGTTCATCCTGAATCAGATGCACATATACATATGCAAATATTCAGGACGAACATAAGCTCTCTCAAACTACCTGTCGGTTACTTGTCTGCTTTAATGTCCGCGGTACCACCTGATTTACCGTTACACGATCTTCGTATATTCAAAGCATCGCGTCCCAGTCCCTCTCAGTCACCTTGCTCATGACCTCTCTGCGTATCGTGCAGCTACGGCTCCCCTACTCGACATAAAACACGTATCCCGCTATGGGCTATATCTTTCAGCTTGCGGCTGGTAAAGTGTTATTCACATATATTCACTCCGCCGGACTCCCACCACCACCGGCTCTCTGTGGGCGATAATCTATGCTACTTCTCTTCGTCATTGCCTTATATATGGCGTCAGCACATATCTGACGCCACATTATTATATTCTAGTGATTCAAGTTCTGTCAACTATATTTATGTATATTTCCACCATCATCCCACAATCTCTGCACCAAACGGCATGAGCGACAGTTTGGCGATCTTAAAGAACTGAAGCCCAAATGGAATTCCGACTATCGTTATGCAAAGCAGCAGCCCCAGGCAGGCATTCTCTACCGCCATAGGTATTCCGCAGCAGAGCAGCCATATGATATTCGCGATCAGCGAGCCAGCCCCGCCTCCATACACTATCTCTTTTCCAAATGGAAAGAATGCAAGTCCTGCAAACTTAAAGCACTGCATCCCAATCGGAATCCCTATTATCGTTATACAGCACAGCACCCCGCTTGCCACCCACGAAAGTCCGCTCAATATTCCGCCACATAAAAACCATATACAATTTCCAAGACATCCCATGATATCATCTCCTATCTGCACAGTGCAGCCAGCATCCTGACTGCCGCCTCATACTCACCATTATCTCTAGTCTTCCGGATCTTCTTAAGAGCCCTCTCAGCTCCCTCCACATCATAAAACAGTCTCGACCAGTAAGCCCACAGCTCCTTCATCTTGAACATCGTGTTGCCCCTGCCCACATCCGACTCACAGTAATTCCTGTAAAGTTCATCGTGGAATATGAAGAATCTGTTCCAGTCATATGTACTGTCGCCACACTCTTCTTTTATCCGCTCCGCCAGACAAGGATCAGCTATTATCCCCCTGCCTATCATAACCTTACTTATATCAGGAAAATCGCCCGTGAACCTGTCATAATCCGCCACACTGTTTATATCTCCGTTGTAGCACACTGTGTCTGGTCTTCCATATGAAGCCACACCTTCGGCAAACACTTCCATGTTTGGCGTATTCTTGTAGAAATCCGTCTGTATTCTCGGATGTATGATCAGCTCACTTATCGGATACTTCTTATATATTTCTATGATATCCTCAAACTCCACAGAACTGTCTCTTCCTATTCTGGTCTTTATAGACACATCCATCACGTCGGCGGCAAATACTTCATATAAGAAGTTGTCAAGCCTCTCCGTATCGTATATCAAACCCGAGCCTTTATACTTCGTGACAACAGTTTTTGACGGACAGCCGAGATTGATATTCACCTCGTTATATCCAAGCTCCTTCAGGAACTTTGCGGCCTTCACAAATCCCTCGCCGCTGTTGGTCAGAAGCTGCGGCACCACATTTATCCCCTGATTGTTTTCCGGCAGCACATCCCTTAGTTCCCTGTTTCTGAGAGGACGTCCTTTCGCCGGGGCAATGAACGGCATAAAGTATTTGTCAACGCCGCCGAAATATTTGTGATGTGCATTTCTGTATATGTATCCTGTTATCCCCTCCATCGGGGCAAGATATATCAAATCATCCCTGTTGTTCATCCATCATTCTCCCATTAAATCCGTAAACCCGGTATAAATATCCTGCAAACGACATCCCATACGCAAAAAATATAGAGACATCCATCACCCACATGACAAATGCCTCTACATTATAAACTATATTGTTCTATTTGAACAGATTGGTAACAAACTGTACAAAGTCAATTCCAAACGACTGGAGAAGCAGCAATGCAAGCAGTATTGGTGCCACAAACTTTACCATGACAATATAGAGCTTCTTTCTTCCAAACTTCTCGCCATTTCTTGTAACCTCGTCTATAACCGTCTTAGGCTTCACTACCCAGCCGATAAGTATACATGACAGGATAGCCATAAGCGGCATGAAGATGTTGTTACTCAGGTAATCCATCACATCGAGGATCTGGGCTGTAGCTCCATTTGGAAGCTTGAGCTCAAAGTACCATATGTTGTAACCGAAACATACGACCAACATTCCGACAACCGCATATACAGTTGTTATGACCGCACTCTTCTTTCTCGTGAGATGGAACTTATCCATAAGTCCTGACACTATCGCTTCCATGACCGATACTGAGGATGTGATCGCCGCAAATGTAACCATGATGAAGAACAGGGCTCCGATGACTGTTCCGACCTTACCCATGGCATTGAATACCTTTGGCAGAGATATGAACATAAGTCCAGGGCCCGCTGACATGCCTTCCGTTCCAGAGAACACATACACCGCAGGGACTATCATCAGACCTGCAAGGAAAGCCACTGCCGTGTCAAATATCTCTATCTGATTGATCGACTTCATAAGATTAACATCCTTCTTAACATATGAGCCATACGCAACCATGATACCCATAGCGACACTTATCGAGAAGAAGAGCTGTCCCATGGCATCCATTACAACCATGAATATATCCCTGAATGTCATTCCCTTAAAATCAGGAATCAAATATACCTTCAGTCCATCAATTCCTGTTCTGATCGTACCATCATCACCGGTATGCTTGATCGTCAGTGAATAGATTGAAATTCCAATTATAAGAAGTACCAATATCGGCATGAGCACCTTGCTAAACTTCTCTATTCCCTTTTCAACACCACAGAATACGACAACGCCTGTGGCCGTAAGGAATATAAGTGCAAATACTATAGGCGCAGTCTGGGCTGTTATAAAACCGGTGAAATAACCGTCACCAGTGGCAGCCTCTGTCTGACCTGTAAAATATGCTGTCATATACTTCAGGACCCATCCTCCGATAGTACAGTAATATGGAAGGATTATGACCGGTACGATCCATGCCAGACCGCCAAGCCATTTCCACTTCTTATGTATAAGACCATAAGCTGTGAGCGGTCCCTGCCGAGTCTTTCTTCCTATTGCAATATCTGTTGTGAGCAGTGTGAATCCAAATGTAAGTGCAAGTATTATATACACAAGTATAAACACGCCTCCGTTGTCCTTTGCCGCAAGATATGGGAACCTCCATATATTTCCAAGTCCTACCGCACTTCCCGCTGCTGCCATAACAAAGCCCAGCGTCCCCGTAAAATTACTTCTTTCCTTCTTATTCATAATCGCCCTTTCTGTTTTTGCTTTTATTTTTTGCTATCCAGTCCCCTGTCTGGACAGTTACTTTTCATTTTTGCCTTCAGTTTTGCCGATGCCGCAAAGTATGCGCGACATCTCGCAGGATAATTTCGGAATGCGCCATATATATTGTATAAATAAAATCCATACGTCAGGAATTTACCGGCAGGTCCTATCTTGTCCTTCAAGGTCTTCGGGTATCTCTTTCCGCCAACCTCGGGATGATTGCCGTCATTTATATAATTTATCAGATCATCCTCCGAATGTATATAATCCGGAAGATATGTACCTGCAAGTCCGACACAGTTCTCCTTATGGGCATCGCTTCCACCAAAAACAGGTATATCATAGTATGACGCAAGCCTTCTGGCCATCTTATTCCTCTTGGCTGATTCACAGCAATTATATCCCTCTATGAAGTCAAAATGCTGTGCATATAGTCTGTGCTCTATCATGCCAAGCCTTCTCGTGCTGCCAAAGCTCATGAACTTCTCGCCAAATGGATGAGCTGGGCCAAGTATACCGCCGCACTCGTGCACAAGCCATATCACCCTGATAAGCGCCATGCCCCTATGTTCAAACAGGTCGTACACCTCCTCAGGTGTATCTGATGGCAGTACGATGAGGAAATGTCCATAGTCAAACGTATCATACTCGATACCTCTGAGCACAGAGAAATCCTTCACCTTATCTTTCTGCCTTAAGTAGGCTTTGTATCCGGAATATGAATCATGGTCTGTGACCAGCATTCCGTGAAAACCACGCTGCTTTAACAGATCAATATAATCAAGAATCTTTACTTTGGCATCGGGTGATCCCTCAGCCGTATGACAATGCATGTCAAATCTTACTCTGTTCATGTGACCATCTCCTCTGATTATCCATCATGACATACAATCTAATACTCTGCTCCGTTTCCAAGCCATGTTATCTGTGAAAATGGGAAATACACAAATTCTGCTTTGGCAAGTATTTTGTCACGCTTCACATAGGTATTCTCCCAAAGTCTGGCATCCGCTGAGTTTGGTCTGTTGTCTCCCAGCATAAAGTAACAGTCCTCAGGAACCTGATACGGTCCAAACGATCTTACGTCAGTCCTTGCCTCATCACTCAGATAATCCTCCTTGAGCGGAGTATCACTTCCATTTATATATACCTTACCATCTATGATCTCCACGGTCTCACCCGGCAGTCCTATGATTCTCTTGATATATACCTGGGACTCATCGTCCGGCCACTTGAATATGGCTATATCGCCACGCTCAGGATCAGAGAACTTATATGTAAGCCTGCTTCCTATTATATTGTCTCCAAGCTGTATTGTCTCAAGCATGGAACCAGTAGGTACATTACAGTTTAATATCACAAATCGTCCCAGCAGAAATGCCAGTACGGCGGCCACAACTACTATCACTATACAATCAATCACATCCTGCTTATAATCACGTTTTATATCTCTGCGCCTTATCCTCATCTGATGCCAGACGACACCGCCATGCTCAGATTCACTCACGCCCTCATCCACAAAACCAAATTGTTCGTAGAATGGGATCATGTTCTCTTTACATGTGAGGACGACTCCGTCGAGTTTACATTTGACCGTCTCCTGAAGAACCTCATGCATTATCTTCGCCGCATATCCATTGTGCTGATAGTCCGGCAGAGTTGACACGCCGAATATCATAAGCCAGCGACCCTTCTTGTCGTAGAAGTCCTCGCCCGTATACATGGCATCGCTCAAATCCTTCTCATTAGTAGTAATGCCATTTATACCTGCTATTATTCGTCCGTCCTTCTTGAGCACCCAGAAGGTTTCTCTGTGTGCCTTCAGTCTTCGCTCTATAGACTCCCGGCTTGCTGCCTCAGCCTCAGGAAATGTCTCCTGCTCAAGCATCACAAGCTGGTCAAGATCTTTTTTACCTGGATTGTTTACCTTCATAAATATCCAAACACCTCTTTTCTAAGACACCTATTCTCCATTATCTCACATAACAGAACGGTGTCAAGAAAAAAGGATGCATATCTGACAGATATGCATCCTCTTATCTGAAATCATCTATGCAAATTTCTATTACTCTACACTGTAGTTAGGAGCTTCCTTTGTGATATGGATATCATGTGGATGGCTCTCCTTGAGTGAAGCTGCTGAAATCTTGACGAACTCTGCCTTCTCATGAAGCTCTGCAATGTTCTTTGCTCCGCAGTAACCCATACCTGAACGAAGTCCACCGATGAGCTGGAATACTGTATCCTCAAGTGATCCCTTGTATGCCACACGGCCCTCAACGCCCTCTGGGACAAGCTTTCTTGCGTTCTCCTGGAAGTATCTGTCCTTAGAACCATTCTCCATGGCTGCTATAGATCCCATACCTCTGTATACCTTGTACTTACGTCCCTGATAAAGCTCGAAATCACCAGGAGCCTCATCTGTACCTGCGAACAGACTTCCCATCATACATACGTTGGCACCTGCTGCCAGAGCCTTTGTGATATCTCCTGAATACTTGATACCGCCATCTGCGATAACAGGGATTCCGGCATTCATAGCTGCATCATATGCCTGCATGATAGCTGTGATCTGTGGTACACCGATACCTGCAACAACTCTTGTTGTACAGATAGAACCAGGTCCGATACCGATCTTGACTGCATCTACACCCATGTCGATCATAGCCTGTGCGCCTGATCTTGTTGCAACGTTACCGGCAATAACCTGAAGGTCAGGATACTTCTCCTTAACCATCTTGAAGGTTCTCAGAACGTTGGCTGAATGTCCATGTGCTGTATCTATAACTATCGCATCAACCTTTGCTGATACGAGCTCTGCAACTCTGTCGAGGATGTTGGCTGTACATCCTACTGCTGCTGCACAGAGAAGTCTGCCCTGTGCGTCATGTGCTGAATATGGGTACTTGATCTGCTTCTCAATATCCTTGATCGTGATGAGTCCCTTCAGATGGAAATCGTCATCAACGATAGGAAGCTTCTCCTTACGAGCCTTTCCAAGGATCTCTCTAGCCTCGTCAAGTGTGATTCCTTCCTTTGCTGTAACAAGACCCTCAGATGTCATTGACTCCTTGATCTTCTTGGTGTAGTCCTTCTCAAACTTCAGGTCACGGTTGGTTATGATTCCAACAAGCTTGCCATCCTCTGTGATAGGTACACCTGAGATTCTGAACTTGCTCATAAGCTCGTCAGCATCTGCCAGTGTATGCTCTGGAGATAAGTAAAATGGATCTGATATTACACCGTTCTCTGAACGCTTTACCTTGTCAACTTCCTCTGCCTGCTTCTCTATGGACATGTTCTTGTGGATAACTCCGATACCACCCTGACGAGCCATGGCAATAGCCATTCTGTGCTCTGTAACTGTGTCCATACCGGCACTCATAAGAGGAATGTTCAACTTAATCTTCTGTGTCAGCTTTGTTGTAAGGTCAACGTCATTTGGTAATACCTCAGAATAAGCAGGTACCAATAAAACGTCATCAAATGTAATTCCTTCGCCAATAATCTTACCCATTTTCTTCTCTCTCTTTCTGTAAAATATTTAATAAGAGCATTGTGCTCATTATGTACGTCAATTAGCCTTAATAGAGAAAACACATCACCCAACACTTATCGCGTTGGGTGATGTAACTTTTTAAACATGCTAACAAATTATATAGTTCTTGTCAAGGCAGTTCTTCCGTCTCCGTGGTCACATTTGTCTCTGTGTCCTCCGGATCTTCAGGATCTCCCTTATATACATAAGTGTCTTCCACTCCGAAATCTATACTGTCGTCTCCGACCTGCGCCACGGATATCTCCTTGCCCGCCTCAAACGAGTCCTCATATGGAAGAAACAGCGTATCTCTGTCTATATAGATAGTCTCCTTCAAAAAGGCATCATCTATCCACACAAATGTACATTCATTGAAGTTGCTTCCGTGGATATAATATCCATTCATAGGCTGTGGCTCCTCAGCACTCTCACCGTCCCCGGAACCATCATTTGCCGTGAAATCCGCTTCTTCATCAACCGGTGGCACATACACGCCCTTTGTGATCTCCGAGATTCTGATCTTGCTTATGCCGTATTTCATATTCGTCGGCTCATATGGCCATCCATCAGGATACATGTATCTCTGTCCATAAAGCATATCATACTCAATGTTCTCGAGATCATCATCATAGTTTGTATAGCCCGGCTTGTACTTTGACTGGAACTTCTGCACATAGCTCTTCTCAAATCCCAGCATATCAAACACCTTTGTGCTGAGCTGATATGCCTCTATATCCTCATCCTCAACCGGGAAGTTCTTCATATTGCTCCAGACAAAATACTCTGTCTGGTAAAGGTCTCCGTTGGTTATATCGTCCTCTGTGATCTCAAATCCAGGAAGATGGTCTCCATACATAACGAGAACGACCGGCTCATCGTACGCCTTAAGTCTGTCTATAAGCTTGCCAATGAAATCGTCCATCTCGTGGAGCTGGTTACAGTAATATGTCCACTGTGTATCAAGGCTCTCATCGCCTGTTCCGGCAACCTTTATAGGGTAACTGTAATTCTCCTCGTCAAGCTCTGATGGGTATCTTCCATGTCCCTGTACGCTGACGGTGAATATGAAATCCCGTCCATTGGTGGAGTACAGAGTCTTCATGATCTCACCAGTAAGGACATTGTCCTTCTCCCAGTTCTTCTGAGTATGCTCCAGATTGTACATATACTCCATCGGGGTAAATGTATCAAATCCCATGTTTTTATACACCTTGTATCTGTCATAGAATGTACCATCATGATTGTGCATGGCATGTGTTGAATAACCATCAAGCTTCAGCTGTGTCGCCATGCTCTCTATGGTCTGCTTGCCAAGTATGGTCTTATATGGATACTCACCTGCACCGAAATATGCCACGTTAAATCCCGTGAGCACCTCAAATTCCGAGTTGGCTGTACCTGCACCGATCGCCGGCATCGTCAGGAATCCTGATGTACATTCCTCCTTCAGCTTTGTGAAATTCGGAATAGGATTCTCATTGAACGTGAGGCATTTTACATATGACGGATCCATGAATGACTCAAGCTGTACAAATATAACGTTTGGCTTGTCCTTGCCAAGCTTTGAATCCGTTGTGCCAACACTGTCCAAATCGTCCTTTATCTCAAGCATCTTATCCTCGCTGTAATCACTCGGCTGTCCTATACCTACATCGACCACACTGTTTGAGAAACAGTATACAAATCCATAATTGTTGTATGCCGTTGCAAGGTTTGCAAAATTATCTGATATAGTCTGTGCATTGAGCGCGATCTTGGTGAAGAGCATTACACAGAAGAATGTCGCAACTATAAACACAGTCGTTCTCGTTCTATATATATTGCCCGTAACCGTCGGCGATTTTATGAACAGAACTATGATGGCTGCCAGCGCAACGAACAGAAGCGCAGCTATGAGCACGATCTGCCATACATTAAAATATTTGTCTATGATAGTTATCGTATTCCTCGCCATAAGCATATCGATAGCTGAAAATGGCGTTATTCTGAATCCCAGAACTATGCAGTTCGTGATTCCAAGTATCAGCCATGCAAACGATATAACGCAGTATCCGAATATTCTCTTTCTCATGAGCAGCGAAAGTGTCAGCGTAAAGAAAATGATCGAACAGTTATACAGGAATATGAGCGGCTGATTCCACACATACGATATCGCCTTAAACAGCGAATGTCTTCCAAGAGCTTCCAGAACAACGTCCAGAACAATTGCAAGAACCAGACAGATAAAAACTGCTGAATGATGAAAATTCTTAAGTCTCTCTTTCATAATTTAATCATTACCTCGTAAAAATTATACTTTTTCTGATATTCAACGATTGTGATTGATTATATCACTACATGTCATTTATTCAATAGTAAAAATGTTTAAATTTTATTACCAATCGCTTCTGAGGGCAAAAAAAAATCAGGATTGAATCCTGAGTGTGAATTAATATAAAAGAGCGCGAGACGGGAATCGAACCCGCGACCCTCTCCTTGGCAAGGAGATGCTCCACCGCTGAGCCACTCGCGCTTATCTGTTGTGCTACCAACAACAATATGGATAATATCACACCGCCAGCAAACTGTCAACAACTTTTTTAAAATTTTAGCAACATGGAAATTATCCAGAGCGCGAGACGGGAATCGAACCCGCGACCCTCTCCTTGGCAAGGAGATGCTCCACCGCTGAGCCACTCGCGCTTATCTGTTGTGTTTTCAACAACAATATGGATAATACCACATCTTATTCGAATTGCCAACAATTTTTTGAAAATTTTTTACAATTTTTTATTCAAGACTTTATCCTATACCGGTTACTGAGTATCCACACCTCTCTACACAGCTCTTAAGCTCATCATCAGATACTTCTCTTCCGAGCTTAACGACAGCCTGCTTCTTCTTGAGGTCGACTTTTGCGTTCACCTGGCTCAGACTGTTCAATGCATTCTGTACACGATCTGAACAGTTGCTGCAGTGCATTCCCTCTATGTAAATAGTCTTCACGGCGACAACATCCTTTATCTTGTCACCCTTGACCTTGACGGAACCACCGCCGCCACAGCAGCCTCCTTCTCCTTTAAAGTGCTTTGCAGAACTGATAACTGCACCCACTACTATAAGCACCAGTATGCACACTACCAATATTGTTCCACCCATTGTAGATCATCTCCTTCGTTATTAACAACATGAGCCACAGCCACAAGGCTTTACATTGACACCTGTCACCATCTGATTCTCAATATATCCGCCAGCCATAAGTCCTGCACGGATTATCCTGTTCCACTCTTTGGCCGAAAGCTCAATGCTGGATGAATCATCAAGCTCAATGACACAGGCATCCTCTATACCACAGTTGGCACCACAGGCAACCTTATACATGTTTTTACGGTTGATGGCTCCTATATCCTCCAGTGTATTCACCATTCTGTACACTGTAGCCGAGCCTATACGACTGTCCTGCTTGACCGCCTTATAATAAATCTCCTTGCAGGAAGAACACTCTTCCCCGAGTATTATGTCAAGGAGTATCATTCTCTGTCTGGTTATCCTGCATCCCCTTTCCCTGAGTCTGCTGATAACGATCTCTTTCTGCATCTCTGTACGCTGGATACCTGTATCATCTATACTCTTCTTGTCCGTCTCTAATCTTTCGTTAGTCATCATACACGCCTCCTTCTGATTGTTGATAATATTATCATCAAGGTTAGTATGCCCTAACTCAAATTAGTTGTCAATAACTTTTTTCAATAAATCATGTTAATTTAATTTTATAAAGTACCATTATCTGTAAATATTATGGCCGCTTTGAACAGATCTCCGTCTATGCTTATAGTAAATCTGGCATTCATCAGAGTACACAGACTGTTCGCTATAGATAATCCCAGTCCGCTTCCCTCCGTATTTCTGGAGCTGTCTCCACGGACAAATCTCTCCATGAGCTCATCACTGGACACATTGAGCGGATCTCTGGATATATTCTTAAACTCCATCCTTACCTCGCCATCTCCGCGGATAACCGATGCGTAGACTCTCGTTCCCGGCATCGCATATTTGCTTATATTTGCAAGGAGATTGTCGAATACTCTCCACAGATGCTGTCCATCTGCCATAACCACCGCAGGTGTATCCGATCCCGTAAATACGACCTTAAGCCCTGCCTTGTCCAGTTTGTCTCCATACTCTCCTATTGCCTGTTCCAGAAGCATATTTGCATCTATCTCTGCCCAGTTTATCTGGATATTGCCGGTGGATGCCTTGGATGCCTCGACCAGATCCTCTATGAGTTTTTTCAGTCTCGCGGACTGCCTTGAGAGAACTTCTATATATTCCTGTCTTGTCTTCTCATCCATATCGCCCTTCTGCAGCAGATCAACATAGTTGATTATGGATGTAAGCGGGGTCTTTATATCGTGGGATACATTTGTTATGAGTTCTGTCTTCAAATGCTCGCTCTTTATTCTGGCCTCAACAGCCTTTGACATGCCGTCTCTTATCTGGTTGAGGTGTTCACCATGTGCGCGGAATACCCAGAACATTTTGCTTGTGTCCGCTTTCCTGTCCAGATTGCCCTCCGCCATCTCCTTTGCGCACTTATATAACTCTTGTGTCTGTATGAGATATGCCACTATTCCGACTATGCACAGCCATTTTAAAATGATATAAATCACCACCCAAAGAAGGCCTCTCATGCTGCCTGCTGCCAGGATTGCCACAAAAATTATCTCTACTATAGTTATACCTATATAAGCCCATACGCCCTTCTGCGTCAGGGACATATGACTTTTCACATACCTGAAACAAGCTTTCGTCTTTCTTGCTATCCACTTCAGTGCGCGGATTATCAGGCAGTCTGCCCAAAATGTTCCCGCCTTCACCTTCGCAACCATATTGTTAAAGAAAAACAACGCCACAGAATATAGACATGCCACCGGCACCAGAAACGCAATGTACTGTATATTTTCTGATACAAATGTGTAGTTCCTATACTGGTTCACACATATGGATGCAATACCGCTTTCAACGCAGATCCCTACTGCTGCAGCAGCAGAGCATACTGCCATAGCCAGCACAAGCTCAGTCGGAGTCCTCTCAAATCTGCCGAGAGTTATCGTCTCCTTCCCTGTCTTTACGCCGGCGTTGACCATTGAAAATATTGACATGACGATGCACAGCAGCAACATGACTGCAAATCCTGCCAGTATCCCCTTGCTCTTCGTCCTCCATATTCCAATGTATTGAACCATTTCCGGATTTGACGCTTTGATGTTGTCTACAGCAGCCGCCACGTCCACATAGCACTTTCCCGTGATATTTATAAATGAATATGCATCATAGCTTAGCACAAGACAACAGCCATTCCCAGATGAACTGCCAATCTCGTCTGTGTCGTCAAAATACAGTTTTTCAACTGAACTCGGGTAATAATCGCCATACATGATATCCTGTGTGGTGATAGACTTGCCATCCGCTGTCAATACAGAATCTGTATCATTCTCCACAGTATCATTTTCTTCATTATACGTGTATTCGTCATAATATGGATCGTTCTCCCCCAGCAGGGCATTGATATACTGCTCACCCTGTTCCATATCACCTAGATTGTTAAACACAATATATCTTTTAACAGGCACTTCTATCGTGCTGTCATAATCGTTCGTATATATATTGTCGTCCAGTCGGGCTTCGTCATTTATCAGCTTTATATTTCCGGTCGTTACTTTTATCTTTCCAGTATTTGCATTTGCATCATCACTGCAGGCTGCCGTCAGCATATAGCCGATATCGCCTCGTTCAACTATATCCGCATACCGGTATGACGACTTGATCGCAGATGTTGTATCCGCGTTGGTCAATCTCCGGAAAACATCAGCCGCGGTTATAACCTTATCTCCGTTATGATCGGCGCTCACGAGCTGACTGTATGTTGTAATGCTTTCCAGCTGCGACCTTGTATCCTGGATGTAAGCATTCACCTTTTCGGTAAGCGCATAATTTGTGTCCTCCACATAATCATTTACAAGCCTCTCATACGGCGTCGCGCCCTGATCATCATCACTGTACACTCCAAGGTAGCTTCCCTGCAGCACCAGACCGCCTGTATACAGCGTTCCATATGCCAGCACCGCCACAAGAATATATATTCCAAGTTTAAAGAACACATTTCCTCGTATCTTATAAATCGCCTTATCCACTATTGTACCTCCATTTTATAACCTCTTCCCCAGATAACCTTTATATATCTTGGGTCTGAAGGATTTATCTCTATCTTTTCTCTAAGATGTCTTATGTGTACTGCAACAGATCCTTCCGCTCCCATAGGATCCTCCTTCCACACTGCCCTGTATATTTCTTTTGTAGAAAATACCTTTCCCACATTCTGCATAAGAAGTTTTAGGATGTCATACTCCGTTGGGGTGAGGGGCATAACTTCTCCATCAAGTGTGACCTGTTTGGATTTGTCGTCAAGCTCTATTCCTCCGATAACCAGCTTATCTTTTGGTGTCTCTCCGCCTCCCAGCTGCATGTAACGCCTGAGCTGGGACTTTACCCTTGCCAGAAGTTCCACCGGATTGAATGGTTTTGTCACATAGTCATCTGCGCCGACCTCAAGTCCCAGCACCTTGTCGGTATCCTCACTCTTTGCCGTAAGCATGATAACCGGCACATTGCTGCTCTCTCTTATCTTTGCCATGGCTGTTATACCGTCCATCTGAGGCATCATGACGTCCATGAGTACAAGCTGTATGTCATTAGAATTTACCATATCAACTGCCTCCATACCATTGTAAGCTTTATACACCGAATACCCGGCTGTCTTAAGATATATCTCTATAGCTGATACTATATCTTTTTCATCGTCACATATTAATATATTGTACATTTTTCATATCCTCACCTTTTTCGTATTTATCCTTAGCTTACCACAATCACCTCCTGTTCTCAATTATCGCCATACTGCCATTAAGAAACAACCATTATAAAGTTTAAGATATCTTTAAGACTTGTCATTATTTGTGGTATACTTAGGAGGCGGTCTGTCATTGCAGATGTTATAACGCAAAATATATCACTATATAGAAACGGAGTTTTATTTATGACAAAAAAAGACGTACTTGAGATAAGACACCTGTTTGCTCCAAAGGAATGCTCCATAAGCAAGATCCGCGGATGCTACGTGGACGGAGACTGCAACAAGGTGGCGACCATCAACGAACAGTTTCTCACCATGCCGGAAGAAGAAACATACAAATATTTTGAAATACTGAAAAAGACTTTATCAGGAAGCATTGGCAAGAATCTTGTCACCATGCCATTTCCTACCTCACAGGAGTTTGAAGGCGGCACACAGGAATTCCTGAATAAACTCAGAAAGAGCAAGCTTGAGAACGATGAGCTGATAAATGAGTTCTATGACAAGGTCATCGAGAACTACGATTACACCGGCAACTACCTCATACTGCTCATCCACGATACATATGATGTTCCGGGCAAGACAACCGACGGCATCATGATGGACGATGCATCAGACGAGGTGTATGACTATATCATGTGCTCCATTTGCCACGTCAACCTGTCCAAGGCGGGACTCAGCTACTTCGACGTTGAAAGCACATTCCACAACAGAGTCCGCGACTGGGTGGTCGACATGCCGGACATAGGCTTCCTGTTCCCGGCATTTATCGACAGGAGCACGGATATCCACAACGTTCTGTACTACACCAAAAAGCCGGAGGAGCTTCACGACAGCTTCATAAGTAACATCCTTGGCACTTCTCTTCCTATAACTGCGGGAGAACAGAAAGATGTATTTCAGGAGATTGTTGCTGAGACTCTGGGAGATGACTGTAATTACGATATGGTAAGAACCATCCACGACAATCTGAACGAGATGATAGAACAGAGAAAGGACAGTCCGGAACCGCTTACTCTCTCAAAAAACACTATAAAGAACCTACTGACAGAGAGCGGAGTATCAGACGAGAAGATGGCAGATTTTGACGCCCACTACGAGAAGGTAACCGCTGCGGCAGCACCGCCTGAGCAGCCATCTGAGAACCCGGAGGATGAACCGGCCATAGTTGTACCGCGTGAGAAGTCAACTGTCATGTACGCGACAAATGTTGCAAACACAAAAACATTTGAGGTAAAGACTCCTGATGTGGTCATCAAGGTGAATCCTGAGAGAACTGATCTGGTAGAGACCATGGAGATCGACGGAAGGAAATGCATCGTCATCCAGATATCCGATCAGGTCGAGGTAAACGGAATACCTATCAACAACAAATAACAAAGGCACAAAAAAGGACCACCGGCAGCAACAAAACCGCCGGTGATCCTTTTTTCTATCTGCCCTACTGTTTGAGCATCTTCTTTTTCTTCAATATAATAGCGATAACTATGCTTATCACAAGTATGATACCGCACACTATCTCAAATCCATATGGTACATTCGCAAATGGCATCCACTTCGTGCCCACATTCATTCCATACACACCGGATATAACTGTAGGCACAGCCATGACGATGGTTATGGCCGCCAGAAACTTCATGGCGTTGTTCAGTCTGTTGTTGATGATGGTCGTCATGAGCTCTCTCGTACCACTTATGATATCCCTGTATATCTGTGTCATCTCGATGGCCTGCTTGTTCTCCACCAGAACATCGTCCAGCAGTTCCTTATCCTCCGGGTACTGCTTGATCCTGCCGTATCTTGTCAGCTTGTCAAGAACTACTCCATTCGCTCTCAGTGATGTGGCGAAGTATACGAGGTTGGACTCCAGCTCGTGAAGATCTATGAGATCCGCATCCTCGGTCTCCTCCTGGATACGCTGCTCAATAAGGGTTCTTCTTCTGTCCATGACTCTCAGATAATACTGGTATGTGGTACAGTTCCTGTAAAGTATCTGGTACATGAACCTCATCCTCTTCTTGGTGCTGAACTCTCTCACCTTGCCCTCCATAAAGGCCTCAAGCACAGGAGTCTCCTCGGCGCATATGGTGATGATGCAGTCTGCAACCAGTATGATACCAAGAGGGATTGTTGTATATGCCTCTCGTTCATTTCTTATCTCTATAGAAGGAATATCCACGATTATCAGTGTGTAGTTGTCCTCCACCTGAACACGTGAGCTCTCCTCGTCATCCAGTGCGGCTCTGACATCCGCCAGATCTATCTCAAACCTCTCGGCTATGCTCTTACTCTCATCTATTGTTGGCTTAGTCATGACTATCCAGGCACCAGGACCATATTCCTGTATTTCACTCAAAATTCTGTCATCCGTTCTGTACAGTGTGATCATTCCCTGCGCCTCCTGCCACATAGATTACAGCATGCCTCAAATGCACATTACCGCCTGATAATATTAACATAAAAAACACGGCCTTTCAACAAAGTTTTGTGTAAAGACCGTGTAATATCTATGTTAGTCAAGTGCCTTCCTGTGAGCTACAGTAACTGTCTCCTCATAGCATGAGAATGCTTCCTCAACCTTCTTCTGGTCAGGCTTCTTTGTGAACAGACTCACAATAGGAACGATGATAAGTCCTCCAACCATGGCAACCGCACCGCAGTTGATAGGTGACTGCATCATTGCAGGGAACTTAAACAATCCCCATGTGTTGCTTATGAAGTTCAGTGTCATGATTCCTGTTCCCCATACAAAACATGTCCAGCAAGCTGCAACAGTTGTCTTCTTCCAGTATAAGCCATACAGGAACGGAGCGAGGAACGCACCTGCTATAGCGCCCCATGAAACGCCCATGAGCTGTGCTATGAATGTGATACGGCTTGAGTACTGCACGATGGCTATGACAGCCGATACGGCAACGAACATGACAAGCATGATCCTCATGATAAGTATCTGCTTCTTCTCATCCATCTTAGGCGCAATGACTGGCTTTATAAAGTCTATTGTAAGCGTTGAGCTTGATGTAAGAACCAGAGATGAAAGTGTGGACATAGATGCTGAGAGCACAAGTATGACCACAAGGCCCATAAGGGCTGCAGGAAGCTTCTCAAGCAGATGTGGAATGATAGCATCAAATCCCTCTGTCGCAACATCTGTACCTGTGAGTCTTCCAAATCCGCCGAGGAAATAACATCCTCCGGCAACTATCGTAGCAAAAAGTGTCGACACAACTGTACCTGTCTTGATGGATCTCTCATCCTTGATGGCATAGAACTTCTGTACCATCTGTGGAAGTCCCCATGTTCCAAGGGATGTCAGCACGACAACACAGAACAGATTGAATACGTCAGGTCCCAGGAATGATGCAAATACACCCGGTGTATCTGACACTGCAGGATCATTTATCCTTGCCAGGCTGTCAAGTGCTCCTGTGAGTCCGCCGTAGTTGTTGAGTACCGCATATATGACTGCCACGATTCCCACCAGCATGATGAGTCCCTGGATGAAATCGTTGATAGCAGTCGCCATGTATCCACCAACGATTACATATATACCTGTAAGGGCAGCCATGACGATTACGCATATCTTATAGTCAACATTGAACGCCATTCCGAACAGTCTTGAAAGTCCGTTGTACAGTGACGCTGTATATGGAATGAGGAAGATGAAGATGATGATCGACGAGAAAAGCTTCAATGACTTGCTGGAGTATCTCTTCTCGAAGAACTCCGGCATAGTTCTCGTGTCAAGCTCCTGTGTGAGCAGTCTTGTTCTTCTTCCGAGAACTACCCATGCCACCAGTGAGCCAAGCAGCGCATTTCCAATTCCTATCCATGTGGAAGCAATTCCGTACTTCCATCCAAACTGTCCGGCATATCCAATGAATATAACCGCTGAGAAGTAAGATGTTCCATAGGCAAATGCTGTGAGCCACGGGCCAACGCTTCTGCCCCCAAGAACAAATCCATTCACATCCTTTGTGTGTTTTCTCGAGTAAAATCCAACTCCAAGCATGATTGCAAAGAAAACAACAAGCATAATAACTTTGAGTACCATAGTATCCTCCCAATACATTTTTATCCGCGGTTTGCTTTATCACATCAAAGCGTGTCAACTTTAAAGTTTTGCGGTTTAAATTGCTATGTCTGATTATAAGTTATACCCATACCATAGTCAAGAAATATCCACAAAAAATACAGCGTGCGGCAATCGCTACACGCTGTATTTTTTATTGAGATCTAATCAAGTTCATCTAAATCATAAAAATCATCCATACTGTAATAATCCTTGTCATCGTGACTTGTTATACACACCAACTCTTCCGGTTCATAATCATCACATAAATGACTATACCCCATTCATTTGATATCTGCTACATATAATTCTTGTACATAATATAAGCAAAATATACCGCATACACAGCCAGCATCACTATTCCGCCCGGCCTGGTGAGCTTCTTCTTTCTGACGCTGCACACCCAGAGGAGAACAGCAGCCACTATTGCCATGATGCCATCCAACAGGAAGTTCTGCTCAAACTGCACTGGGGTTATGAGCATTGTAGTTCCGGCAACGAAAAGTATATTGAATATATTGCTTCCAACTATGTTGCCTATGGCAATATCTGTCTGCCCCTTTTTTGCCGCTGTGCATGATGTCACAAGCTCAGGAAGAGATGTGCCAAATGCCACTATTGTAAGACCTATGAGTCTCTCTGTCATACCGAGCTTTCCAGCTATATATGATGCCGCATTTACAGTGAAATTACTTCCGACCACGACCAGCGCTAATCCTATGATTATAAACAGTATAAGTCTCGGAGTCTTATCCTTCTCCGTGAGTTCTATAGAATCACTCTCGCTGTTGCCATTCTTCGCGCTGATGATCAGATATACCAAAAATCCAATAAACACTACATAGAATATCACACCCTCAAGTCTGCTGAGCACACCATCAAAATATCCCATGCAGAGTATCATGATCGATGCCACGATAACAAATGGTATATCTATCCTAAGTGTATTTTTCTTTATAGGAAGTGCTGCTATGAGTGCTGTCACTCCAAGGATGACAAGTATGTTAATAATGTTGCTTCCAAGCACATTTCCAACAGTGATCCCGGCTCCCGCAGGCGAAAGTGCCGCCTTTATGCTGACAGCTGCTTCTGGAGCACTAGTTCCCATGGCAACTATTGTTAAGCCAACTACCATCTCTGGTATGTTGCATTTGACAGCTATTTTAGACGCACCATCTACAAATACATCCGCTCCCTTTATCATAAACACAAATCCAAGCACAAGAAGCAGTATCTGACCTAACATTTTTAATATCTCCATACATTCCCTCCATTGTATATATGCTACATTTTTACCTCAGCTATATAAGCAGCTTTTCTATCCCTATCATGTGGCATATGACGTATTACAGATCTCTTCTGACAATTATCATGCCCGCAACGCTGTCCAGCAATTCCTCAATTCCAAGACCTTCCGCTTTGATATTGATATGGCAGTACTTCTCATAAAGCTTTGTCCTCTCATTATACAAATCTTTCAGAGTCTGTCCATCCTTCAGCACCACGCCTCTTCTCTTGATATTGCCAAGTCTGTTCGCTATCTCCTCATATGGAAGATTGATATATATAACTGTATCCTCCGCCATGTATTTCTCCATGGCATCAGTACAGTACACAGCGCTTCCACCTGTGGCTATGACTGCATGTTGGTCTGTGATACCCTTGTTCACATCATTCTCTATCTTTAAAAACCCATCATCGCCATACTTTGCTATGATCTCCCTGAGCAGCATTCCCTGACTGTTCTGTATGAGAATATCTGCATCGATGAACTTATAACCGAGAACCTTTGCCAGAAGAACCCCTATAGTGCTCTTGCCCGCTCCCGGCATGCCTGTAAGTACTATGTTGTTCATTTCTCTTTTACCTCCGGTATAACTGATACTTCGTCCTTGAGCGTCTTGAGAACAAAGTGCGTTTCAGTTGCTGACACACCCTCATATCCCTTCACAAATCTATACACCTCGTCCAGACCTGCAGCGGAATCAGTCACTATCTTCAATATAAAGTCAAAATCTCCTGTCATATAGAAGCATGCGACTATGCTGTCATTTGTCTGTATAAGCTGTGCAAATTCATCATAATATTTCGGATGCTTCAGTCTCACTTCCATGATGGCTACCATCTCATTGCCCAGCTTTTTCTGGTCAACCTCAATGGTATATCCCTTTATTACCCCGCTGCTCTCCATCTTCCTTATTCTCTCTATCACGGCCGAGACAGAGAGATTGATCTCTTCACTGATGGCCGATGCTGTAAGTCTCGCATTGTCCTTCAGGCATCTCAGTATCTTGTAGTCAATGTTATCCATTAATTAAACCTCTGTATAATAAAATTAGATTACTCCCAAACATTTTAACACAAACACCCACAGAGTCAACGTCACTGACGATAATAATGTGGATAAAACGATAATATTCGATGACAGCACATAATCATTGTCCATATTCTTCGCCATGATGTATCCCGACACCGTAGCCGGTGCTCCAACCATTATAAGTATAGCAACTATCTCACTCGGCCCAAAGCCCATACCAATGGCAACCGGAAGGAATATGACAGGAAGAATCACAAGCTTTATGACCGTTGCCACAAGTGACGGCTTGAGCCTGGTCAATGCCTGCTGTGAGTCAAATCCAGCACCTATGGCTATGAGCGCTATAGGAGTCGCCGTCTGTGCTATATAACTGATAGTTCTTGTCGGTATGGCTGGTATCGGTATGTCAAATACAGAGAACGGGACTCCAAGCAATATTCCTATGATGATCGGATTCTTCAATATATTGACGAACGCTTTCTTGATACCAGCTGTTCCTCTCTGTCTGTCGTTCCCGCCAAATGTCAGAGCTATTACAGATATAATATTGTACATCGGCACCGCTGACACTATCATGAGAGGCGCCATGCCCGAGTTGCCACAGATATTCTCCACAAATGCAACGCCGAGAACCGCAGCACTTCCTCTTGCTCCACCCTGCACAAATGCACCGATCATGGTTCTGTCCTTACAGTATATCAGTGCAAACACCCATACCAGCCCAAACATTATGATCGTTCCAAAGAAGCAGAACAGAACAAACTTTACATTGAGGTCGTCCAATATGGAGGTCGTCGCAATATCCCTGAACAGCAGAACCGGAAGGGCTACCTTGAACACATATTTATTCGCCACGTTGGCGAACTCTTCTGTTATAATATGTATCTTCATCAGAAACCATCCCAGAAGTATCACCAGAAATATCGGTATCGTTGCATTTATGCTGAATATAAAATTATCCATTACTACACATCCTCACAATTTTCAATTTTTTTCAAAATACCTATTGACTTTCGCTCCTATAATGCATATAATGCAAAAGTCGGTTTGATGAATAGGCGATAACGTCTGATTCAATATAACACATCAGCAACTGATTTTCAAAAAAAAATTAAAAAAGTTGTTGACAAGCATCACCGACTTGTGTATAATAGGTTTTGCGTTGGTCGCAAAGGACTAACGGGGTGTGGCTCAGCTTGGCTAGAGCGCTTGATTTGGGATCAAGAGGTCGCAGGTTCGAATCCTGTCACCCCGACTTATAATCCAAAACACTGTTAAGCATTATGCGGGTGTAGTTCAATGGTAGAACACTAGCCTTCCAAGCTAGATACGTGGGTTCGATTCCCATCACCCGCTCTTTATTTTCGCTAACATATACATATAGCGGGAATTGGTACGTGTCCGTAGCTCAGCTGGATAGAGCAACGGCCTTCTAAGCCGTGGGTCGGGGGTTCGAATCCCTTCGGGCACATTTTTGTATCTTAGCTACTACTACTGTTAGCAGGCTAAGATATATTTTTATAAAATAGCAATTATTTTATAAGCCTATGGTGGGTATGGCGCAGTTGGCTAGCGCGCCAGATTGTGGCTCTGGAGGCCGAGGGTTCGAGTCCCTCTATCCACCCTTTTTCTTTATCGCACATATTAGCGATGCTATTGGGTTATCGCCAAGCGGTAAGGCACAGGACTTTGACTCCTGCATTCGCTGGTTCGAATCCAGCTAGCCCAGTTATTAAAGTCCAGACTTATGGGCCATTAGCTCAGGCGGTAGAGCACTTGACTTTTAATCAAGTTGTCCGGGGTTCGAGTCCCCGATGGCTCACTATTTCCCTTCTGATATGAGGGGCTATTTTTATTTTATGAAGAATTAAGCGGATATGGCGGAACTGGCAGACGCGCTAGACTTAGGATCTAGTCCTTCGGGGTGCAGGTTCGATTCCTGTTATCCGCATTTTTTATACCTTTTATCATGACGTTTCGTCCTATCTTCCATTTTTTTAGTAGATGACAAAAAAATACGCTCTATCCTCAATGGATAGAGCGTATCTTTATACTACCATATTCTTCTATATAATACAGTACGAATTACTCAGCGTCTGCCGCCTCGGCTGCTTCTGCTGCTGGCTCTGCCTCATCTGTATCTTCCTCATCATCGAAGAAGTCATCGTCGAAATCATCGTCGAAGTCATCATCAAAATCATCAAGGAAGTCTGGTGTAAGATATGAATATACTGCATATGCAATACCTGCAATAGCAGCAACGGCACCAATGATAACCAAGATCACAAATAATGTGCTCTTTGCCTTCTCTTCTGTTGCATCGCCTTTAACTAAGATTACGTCACTACTCTTCATCGTTACATTCCACCCTTTCTTAACCCTGTAACGGGTTTCATTATATTATATTGATTTGAGAGAAGAAACATACAGTTATTATCTCCCAACACATACCAAAATTATAGCATACGGTTTTGATTATTTCTATATGTATTTTATAAATAAATCTAACATGCGGTTTAATTGACTACTCGCATTTTTTGAGCTTTGCAAACGAAGCAAACATCTTCCTGACACCGCATCTGTCGAAATTCACTGTAACCTCGTAATCCTTATCGCCCTTCTCCAAAGCCTCCACAGTACCCGGACCAAACTTAATATGTCTGACTCTGTCTCCAACAGCATAATCCGGCTTGCCAACACTGTTTACCACAAAGGCTTTGCCGAACGAAGGCTGGGAAGACGGCTGCCCGTATGACTGCTGTTTTGCATAGCTGCTGTATGGATTCTTCTGTCCATAGCTTCTGCCTGAGGCTGCTCCAGCGGTTCTTCCACCGCTATAGCCGGCATATGTATCACCATATGAACTTCCATACGCATCTCTGCGTCCTTCACCTCTGTTATATCTGTCGACAGACTCCGACTCTCTTCGCTTTGCCATATTCTTCATATCAGCTTCATGCTCAAACAGCATAGGCGGGATCTCTCTTATGAATCTGGACACATCGCTGTACACCCTATTACCATGCATCATTCGTTCCTTCGCCGCACTCAGGTACAGCTTTTTCATGGCTCTGGTTATACCCACGTAACACAGACGTCTCTCCTCCTCAAGAGCATCGGGATCATCTGAGTTGAGTGCAATTCCACTAGGAAATACTCTGTCCTCCATTCCGCATATAAATACGTATGGGAACTCCAGACCCTTGGCACTGTGGAGAGTCATCAGCTTGACCTGATTGTCATCCTCCGACATGGCATCGAGGTCAGACACAAGCGCTATCTCCTCCAGGAACTCGCTGAGCCCTGCCTCCTCATTATCCTCTGTGAATTCCACCACCTTGTTGCGGAGTTCATCGATATTCTCAAGTCTAGTCATGGCCTCCTCTGTGTGCTCTGCTATGAGCTCTGACTCATAACCCGTATCCTCAAGGATCCTGTCGTACACCGAGTCAAGGCTCTCACCATCCGCCAGCATATCCCTGAATGATGTGATAAGCTCCGCAAACTGCCTGATCTTGGCCGAGGTCTTGGCAGCCATTCCCGGTATCTCGTCAGCTCTCGCCGCAGCATCCATCATCGACAATCCATACGCATCCGCAAATGACTCAACCTTGCTGAGACTCGCCTCGCCTATACCTCTCTTCGGAACATTTACCACTCTCCTGAAGTACAGGTTGTCAGTGGAATTGTTGATGACCTTGAGATATGCCAGAACATCCTTGATCTCCTTTCGGGCATAGAAGTTTGTGCCGCCATATACTCTGTATGGTATGTTCGCATACACCATCTTCTCTCCGAGCACACGGGACTGTGCATTCGTCCTGTAGAGGATAGCTATATCCCTGTAGTCCACTCCCTGTCTGACAAGAGTCTTGATACGGCTCGCCACCATATCTCCCTCTGCATATTCCGAATCGCACTGCTCAAACGAGATCTTCTCACCGGCATCCTTATCCGTCCACAGAGCCTTATCCTTACGGCCTGCATTGTGCTGTATGACTGCATTCGCTGCGGCAAGTATATTGCCACAGGATCTATAGTTCTGTTCCAGCTTGATAACCTTCGCATCCTCATATTCCTTCTCAAAGTTCAGGATATTGGTTATATTCGCTCCTCTGAACTTGTATATGGACTGATCATCGTCTCCCACCACACACAGGTTCCTGTATTTTCTCGCAAGCATCTTGACCAGCAGAAACTGTATGTGATTAGTATCCTGATACTCGTCAACCATGATATATCTGAATCTATTCTGATATGTATCAAGGACATCAGGATTGTGCTCGAACAGCTCCACCGTCTTGTAAATAAGATCGTCAAAGTCCATCGCATTGTTCTTCTTAAGACGACTCTGATACTCAGTGTACACCTCTGCAGCCTTTGTTCCTGCATAGTCTGCAGCATTCTTTTTTGCGAATTCATCAGGTGACAGATACTTCTCCTTGGCCTTGGATATCTCCGCCATGAACATCTTCTCGGGATACCTCTTCGGGTCTATCTGAAAATCCTTGAGTATACTCTTCACCGTACTCTTCTGGTCATCCGAATCATATATATCAAAGTTCTTGCCATAGCCGATCTTATCAGCATATCTTCTGAGTATCCTTACACACAGCGAATGAAATGTGCTGACCCATACCCTGTCAGCTCCGTCCCCAACTATCAGATCAACTCTCTCCCGCATCTCACGGGCCGCCTTGTTGGTGAATGTGATCGCCAGTATGTTCAGAGGATTAACTCCTTCGTGCTCCATGAGATAGGCTACCCTGTGTGTGATAACCCTGGTCTTTCCGCTTCCTGCTCCCGCAAGTATGAGCAGTGGCCCATCCACATGCTCACAGGCCTGTTCCTGCATATCGTTAAGTCCTGCCATAATTCCTCCTGTATCCTGTGACGTAAAAAACGCCGTTATATATACCAAACATATGTTTTATTCCATCTGCCTAGTATATCATAACAGCGTTTATTTGAAAATATCATTATTCAATTATAATGTATTTGTCTTTAGATCAGCTTCGTTCCACAGTTGCCACAGAACTTCGCACCGTTAGTTGGCTGTCCACAGTTAGGACAGAACTTTGGAGCTGTTCCGGTTCCTGCTGTCTGTGTTGCTGCATTGTTCATCTGGTTCATAGCTCCGGCCATCTGACCTGCCATAGCCATTCCCATCTGCATTCCTACCATGGCATTTGCCATATCCGTTGCATTGCTTCCGGCTGTTCCTGTACGGCCACCCCTTGCCATGGAATCAACCATATTCACCTGCTGGAATCTGTTCATATCCCCTATCATAGAATACTCAGCAGCCTGATCAGCACGCTTCTGTATATTCTCAGGATATGTAAACTCGCTTATTCTGAAATCAGTTATCGTAAGTCCGATTCCCAGAAGTTCCATGTCCAGATCTTCCTTGATACCCTTAGCTATATCAACGGAATTGGCCATAAGATTGAATACGTCTCCGCCAACCTTTGTGATCCACTTCATCAGCAGTCCGTCCAGGATACCCCTTATCCTGTCTCTTATGTCATCGACTGTGAACTGCTGCTTTATACCTGCAACCTTCTCTATTAGAACATTATAATCGTCTATCTTGAATGAGAATTTACCATTTGATCTCACAGGAAGTCCGCCCGGAAGTCCCGGTGCCTGAAGTCTGATCGGTGAACTGGTTCCCCAGTTACATGTAAACTCTTTTGTATTCACAAACAGAACCTCTGCGCGAAGTCCTGAATTGAATCCGAACTTAAATCCCTTCAATGTTGAAAGGAATGGTATGATCTGTGAATCAATAGTGTAGTTTCCAGACTCGGTAAATATACCTTCAACCGCTCCGTTATAAAGGAATATAGCATCCTGTCCCGGTTTGATTATAAGCTTTGAATCCTTCTTGATCTCTCTATTTGTCCACTTCCAGAAGATGACGTCATCTCTGTACTCTTCCCATTCTACAACATTAGCAAACTGATTTGAAAATAAACCCATGTAGTGCACTCCTCTCTGTTCTGCAATATGTTTGGAATATTATAATCCCATCTTTGCCTTAAGTGCTGCAAGCTCATCCTGAACGTCTGCATTTGGAGCTGCATCATACTTGCTTGCAAGATCATCTATTGAATCTGCGCTTGATGAATTGAGCTCGCTCATTGCATTTGCCTTGTCAAGCATAGCGTCTGCCTTTGCTTCCATTCTTGAAAATGCATCAAGTGAAGCTGATGAATCGCCGATACCGCTCATCATCTTGTTCATACGCTCCTGAGTCTTAGCAACCTGAACCTTTGCCTTGATAGTCTCTTTTCTTGCATTGAGATCGCTGACATCCTTTGTGAGCTTGTCATGCATCTGTCTCATCTTGGCTGCGTTAGCTGCTGCTGCATCATATGCCTGCTGAAGAGCTACCTGCTTCTGCGTGAGCTGGTTCTTCTTCTCGAGGAACTTCATTGCATCGCCCTCGTTACCTGCTACAAGTGCCTTCTCTGCATATGTCTGCATCTTTGCGATCTCTGCGTCACACTCATCAAGCTGTCTCTTGCATCTCTGCTCCTCTGCCATAACAGTTGCAGTCTCTGACTTAACCTTTCTGAGATCCTCCTGAAGGTCTCTGAGGTACTGATCTATCATCTTCTCAGGATCCTCTGCCTTGTCAAGAAGTGCATTGATGTTTGATGACATAATGTCCTTAAATCTCTTTAAAATTCCCATAACTTTTTACCTCCGCGTTTTAGGTTGATTTATTTGTATATAATATTAAATGTTGCCTCCTGTCGACGACACCACCATTATATGATCTCCCATGCTCCGGCGCAATACCATGCATGCTGTGTTGCTGCATCATATAATGTGCTATTCGACACGTTACCCCCTGTAAAGTATCAGCCGCCAACTTATCAGGCTTTAATATTCAAAACTAGCGCGTCCCCTGCATGTTGCACGAAACTTTTATACGACTCCGTCATCCACGTCATCATAGGCATCGGATATACGTCCGCCTATTCTGAAATCAGGTCTGCCGTTCTTGTCTGAGTCGCTTCCCTTGGCACTCGCATCCGTTATCGACTCCTCAAGTCTCACCGGTGTTCTGTCTCCAAAGCGTCTCATCTTATCGTCATGATCACTGTCTTTTATGACATGTATCGAAGAATCCGCATCGTCAGTCTCCCTCTGGACACTCTTGACCGGTTCCCTGGATGCCTTCACTCGGATTGGTTCAGGCTCCTTCTTATCTTCAAAATCGAACTCCCACTGAACCATCTCCGGCTCACCGTTCTTATCCTTGTGCTCCTCATCCTTGGCTTTGTTCTTCTCATAATACAGCTCATTCGCCAGAAGCTGGCTGATCTCCAGTATATCGGCATAGCGCTCCTGCTTCTTCATATCCATGAGACCTTCCATGAGCTCCTTCTTGTTGTTCTCAATGATCTCAGATTTCTTTCTCAGAGAATCAAGGACTCTGTCGCTCTCCATGCTTATCATATTATATGCCTGGTTCACGGTCTCGTTGATCTCCATCAGCATCTCATTTGTATAAATGATAGATGCCGCATATATCTCGTTGGCCGTTCTGAGCGCCTGCCTGTCCTGCTTGCCAAGGCTCTTGACATTGCGGTCCACAAAGAGCGGGCTTGGCTTTGTAAGCCTGATCCTGGATGCGGTCTCCTCGGCCTCTGCGATGATCTCATCGGCCTCCTGCTCTGCCTCCTTGATGATCTTGCTTCTCTTGTCTGTGATCTCATGATATGCCTTGAGTTCCAGATCTATAGTAGTCTTGAGCTCCTCAACGATCTCAAGAACCTCTTCCTTGTTGACCAGTACCTTACCTGCTGCAAATGGAACGTTCTGTCCATCTCCAACTATATCCTGTATTCTATCTAAAAGCTGTTTAGCTTTTCCGTTCTCCATAATAGTGCCTCCATCGCAACTTTTCTATCTCATAAGTATACGCTAGTTTATTTTAGCATCTTTCATATGGCATTTCAACGTTAATCTATCGCCGGTTTCACATCATCTCTCGGAAGCCCAAGGAAATCCTGTATAAGATGTCTTGTAAAAAGCCGTCCTTCCTCGCTCTCAAATATACGCTCAGGATGCCACTGGAAGGCAAGTATGCTCATCGTCGGTGATACAAATGCCTCGACAGATTCATTCTCCTCATCGACCACTATCGGATAGAACATCGTCGACAGATTTTCCAGATAGACACAGTCGCTGTGGAAGTTGTTTACCTTGATATATCTGTCCGTCTTGACTATCCTTGCCATGTGGTCTGTGCCTCTGGGTCTTGGCACCTTAAAGCGCGCGGAATAACTTATCTTACCGCCAAACAGCGCATTTATGTGCTGCATTCCCCTGCACACGCCTATCACTGGGATCTCATTCTGGACGCAGTACATTATGAGCTGCTCCTCTAGCGCATCACGGTGCGGCTGCAGCTCTGCATTGTGCGGCTCCACATAATGTCTCGGATGGAGCGTTCCGCCCCCTGTCACTATCAGGAGATCAAACTGTTCATCCACTATCTCATCAAAGTTTTTTGTAAAGTTGGATACCGGTCTGAGTCTTATTCCAAGGCTCTCATAGAACTCCACATAAGCAGCCTCGAGAACGTCCGTATATTTTCCATACATATTGTGTCCTTCCCGCTGTGTTATAAGTGCATGTAACATAAAACCTATACCCCCTTTGTTATCTTACCGTGTGCACAGTCGAGCGTCACCGTCTGCTGTTTTTCCACGAAACTGTATATGCAGTCTCCGCAGCCTATTGCCGCCGGGATGTTGAACTCCGCACACCTTATCGCCATGTGGGATGCAACTCCGCCGTATTTCGTTATAAATCCTTTTATCCCCTTTGCAAATATCCAGTCGTATCCCGGATCCGCCTTCGGGAGAACTACTATCTTATCCTGAACGTCAGCCACATCCTCGTGATCCTCATTCTCATAATTTTCAAGCAGGAGAATGTCACCCGTGACGCATTCAGATGTTATGAAGTTAGGTCTGGCCTCCCATATCTCTATGCATTTTAACTGCAACGGATCATATATGACATCCGGCAGTATAAGCATGGACGCCCTCTGGAATTTCTTTTTGTTCTGATCTATGATCTTTCTCCATATATCGCCTGTGAATTCCGCAGGTCTGTTCACCATAAGCTGAATATCCGGCACCTCAAGATATGCCATGTCTTCCTTGCTTATGCCAAGTTTATCGCCTATATCTATAAGTATGTCTATGGCAAGGCTTAATGTCTTGGTGAACTCGAACTTGAAGAATTCCCTCTCCTCCATGGAATCCTTGAGGAAATCCAGGAATTCCCTGAGGTCCACATAAAAGCCTATATCCTCAAGTGCCTCCATGAGCTTAACCGAATCCAGAGGATTATGCTTAAGCTCCTCTATGGTCTGCCTCTGCTTTCTCGCAGCAGCGCTTCCCTTGGACAGGTCGAACTCGCGCTGGGCGTATGTCTCGCAGGTTATGTCGTATGTGCCCGAACGCAGATGTCCATATTTTTCATCAAATGTAACTCTTGTTATCCTGCCGTCCACCAGATCCTGAAAGTCAGAATCGTACTCCGACGCAACAGTATATATCGACATCATAAAATCGTCTATCTCTTTGTCCGTAAAATATCCTCTGTACACAAGGGATCTGCTAATCGCCTTCGATATGAATGCCAGTCTCGCCTGTCGCGCAAATTTCGGGGTTCCGTAATGCTTTATGCTCTCTATGAGCTGTACAAAATACTGTATCAGCGTTACCACATCATTGTGCGCCATAAGCCAGTTGCTTCTCGTATTCTCACGGTGGACACGAAGGCCGTTAAGAGCCCTGAGATCCTTCATCCTGTTTCTATTGAAATTGCATATCGCATTGTTTGTCAGATTGAACAGTGAATCCGAGAGGTCCGCAATCTCCTCCCTGGTGAACCCGGCTTCCGTCAGTGTCCCCAGCTTGTCCTCCGTTGAGAAGTCATATTCGGAAAATGCTATCTCAAATTCTATCTTGTCATGGGCGGTCGGATCATCTATAAGCTTCTTATCGTAATACTTCAGAAGCTTCGCCTCCAGCCTGTCATCCAGTTCATCCGGCATCAGCCCCAGGAACGACTTCTTAAGAGATATGTACGGCTTGTTGCCAAGCTTATACATGAGGTCTCCATCCACCTCTCTGTAACCAATGTAGCTGAGTCCCTGATTCCATGCCGCAGACGTGATGATCTCCCTGTACAGGGAATAGTCAAGCGGATGGGGATTTTCACCTATGATCTCCGCAGGATTCCAGAATGCCATATCCGACAATATGGTGTTCCTGTCCCCAACCAGGCTGCTGATCTCCCTGTATGTATCCTCAGCCTCCAAAACAGTCCTGAACACCTCTTCGTCATCGACATCGGAGTGAACACCATTGATGCTGGCTGCAAGAGGTCTCATCTGAAATATCGTGACTGTATTGTCCTCATCTATTGCGAACTCCACATCCAGTGGATATTCAGGGTGCATCTCCTCCAGCTCACGCATGGATCTGATGAGCGCAGCCCAGTTCGCCGGCAGCTCATCACAGTCCACATTTCTGATTATGTATACCGTCTTTCCTCCCCTTCCGCTTGTAACCGCGTCTGTGGATGAATCATCGTAGGTTATCGTATAATATGGCCTGTCCTTCTTGATCTCCCTTGAAAATATAACGCCGCTGTAGCTGATATTCGTGATCTGTCTCTGTATGAGAACCTGTTCGCCGGACACATCGTCCAGATCACATTTATATGAATCCAGCACTTCCCTGACTGCCCTTACTACCGCTTCTCCGTCTGAAGGGTCCACTCCCAGAATACTCTCATAGTGACCGGCATTCGAAGTGTTGAGTCCGTCTTCATTTGAGGACGAGCTTCTGACCACGATATACCCTCCGGCAAATTCTTCTGCTATCTCCGCCGCAAGTCCATACGGATCGGCATCAAGCTCAGCTCCGGTTACTATCTTCAGCTTTTCCACTCTCGAATACTTCAATTTTCCATACAGGCTCTTAAGAACATCAGCCTTTGAAGAAATCCTGTCTGTCATGTTGCCTCCTTATTAAAAAAAGCTGCACTTAGTGTATACTAAAGTGCAGCTTACATCAATTTCTTTTTATATGTAATTGTACCGTTCTGTGATCTACTTCACTGTGAGAAGGTCGTCCACTGACTTTCTAGGTGGCATCTCCGGTGCAAATGCAGGATAACCCATAGCCACAACTGCGGCAACGGTCTGTCCATCAGGAATACCAACTATCTCTCCTACCTTTGCATCGTCAAATATTCCGAGTATGACTGTTCCAACGCCCTTATCATGAGCGGCAAGACAGAATGTCTGGGTTGCTATACCGGCATCGAACATCTCCCACTCGCTGCCCTTGCTTGTGCTGAACTCTCCTGACTTCTCATAGCCACATATTCCGTCCTTCTTGGTGACTATCATGAGCTGCTTCGCTCTGCTGACTGTCTTCTGGTTGAGAGGGAAATTCATAACGCCCTCTGCAGCTATCTTAGCGATGATCTCCGGATCCTCCACAAGTGTATATCTGATAACCTGTGTATTCTTCCATGATGGCGCATATGACGCCAGCTCAACAATCTCTCTGACTGTGTCAACACTCACCATCTCATCTGTAAACTTTCTCACACTTCTTCTGGTCTTGATACATTCTACTGCGTTCATACAATGTCCTCCTGGTGTAAAATCTTATAATAATCCCTGGATATATAATATCCCGCTCGTGAACTTGTCACCGACGTTATTCACGTAATTCCTGTATTCCTTATAGTCTATATAATACTTCTTTCCCCATGAAGATACAACAAGATATTCTCTTCCTTTTATGGTGCACACTCCTGTAACAGTCACATAATGTGAGTGGACATTCTCCCTGATGGAGCTCTTCAGCTCACCGTCCTTGTCCACATAAAGGCTGATACCCTTCTTGCCAAATGGATTGTATCTGTTAGGTCCTATGGCCAGTATGACCGGCTTATTCTTTCTTATGAGATGTCTTATATCTCTCAGCATCGATTCATCGGACTGCATCATCTTCCACTTTGCCTTGAGCCCTATGTCGTTCAGCATGAAATATCTGTTCATCGTATGCTTGAGTGCTATTCCCAGCATACCCTTGTGCATGAGAAGTATCACGTAGTGCACATAGAAAAATCTCACATACTCAAGATAGTCATGCTTGTTGTATAAGCCTTTTGGCTTGTTGATCTTTCGGATGGCATCGGTCATCATATTCGGATTCTGCTCAGCAAGATACATCGTGAGGTCTGCCATGGCTATAACACCACATCCGACCTTCTGCATCTTCTTTGACTTTGACCAGTTCTGATTGCCGCCGTAGCTCACCAGATTCAGATTCTTTATCTTCACATAATCTCTATTAGTTAAATATACATCTTCCATTGTTAGTCCTTTCCAGCGCTGTGTGCGCCATATGCCTGAAGTCATATATTAGTCTGCTCGTCTTTGCTATAGATTATATCATGAATCGCAATCCACATCAAGCATTCTTAACTGTGTTAAATAGTTTTAAAAACTACATTCGTTGTTTTTTGATTATTTTCACTTTACTTTTTGCCGGTGATTTGTTATAAGATTATATGAGTTGGATAAGTGATCGCGGCTGCATTTTTGCAGGTGAGGAAAGTCCGGGCTTCACAGGGCAGGATGCCGGATAACGTCCGGTGGAGGCGACTCCCAGGCCAGTGCAACAGAAATATACCGCCATATTCGTATGGTAAGGGTGGAAAGGCGAGGTAAGAGCTCACCGCTGCCATGGTAACATGACAGGCTCTGTAAACCCCATCCGAAGCAAGACCAAATATAGCTTCTGCAAAGGAGCTTGTGGAATGATACAGTTGCCCGCTGCATTCCAGGTAGGTTGCTTGAGTTTTATGGTAACATAAATCCTAGATAGATGATCACTCTCGACATAACCCGGCTTACAGTCCAACTCATTCCCTTTCATAGTATTTTTCTTATATTTTGAACAAAAAATACGGCACGGAGACATTTGTTTTGCCTCTGTGCCGTATTTTTGTATTGTTGGTTATTCTTTATCCTTGTGTGAACCTTCATCATATCCTGAAGCATCCGCCACCTATAAATTCTCTGAGTATGGAATTTGCTGGTATGTATTCTGTGTCTATGTCGTGGAACATATCTATCAGACGCAGAAGTCTCGCCGCATCCTGGTAATGCTCTGAAGTCTCATCTACCCCGAGCAGCAATGGTCTCGCCTCACGCCGTATGGCGGTATATTCGTACAACAGTCCCGAGTTAAACATCTCATCAGCCTCGCTCTCATATGGGAAGATATATTTCTCCTCTCCCCTTCTGACTGAGCTCCACATGGAAAGTGTCTTCTCCACATCGTTCCCTCTGGTCCTGCTGTCTCTGACTATTCTCCTGAGCAGTCTGCTGTCTATGGTTGAAACCTTTGCCGGCTCGCCGTCCTCACCTTCAACGTACAACTGATTAAGGGGACTTATGTATATCTTGTACTTGTCTTCATCCGCCAGTCCGTATGTCATCTTCGGGTTAAGCGAATGGATTCCTTCCATAATGATAACATCATTTTCACCTATTTTGAGAAGGTCCCCATGATATTCCCTCACTCCGGTCTTGAAGTTGAAAACCGGAAGCTCTATCTCTTCACCGTCCAACAGCCTTGTCATATCCCTATTAAGTGTTTCAAGATCCATGGCCTCCAGGCACTCGAAATCATAGTTGCCATTCTCATCCTTAGGATTGTCTTCACGGTTCACAAAATAGTTATCCGCAGCTATCGCATGTGGTCTGAGTCCCATGGCACGAAGCTGGATACTGAGTCTGTGGGAAAGTGTTGTCTTGCCCGCCGAGCTCGGCCCGGATATCAGTATTATCCTGCGCTTCTGTTCGGAAACTTTTCTGGCTATCTCATACATGCAGTTACTCTGCATAGCCTCGCATACCAGTATGAGCTCCAGTCCCTTTCCTGAATCGATCATCTCGTTCAGCCTGTCGATCGAATCGATACCGACTTTCCTCGCCCACTCCTTTGCAGTTGTCTTTAATGATGTTATACTTCTCTGCTCATCACCCATATAAATATCTACTCCATATCCGATATAAGTCTCAATGCCTCTTCCATGCATTCCTTTTCATGTGTGAGCTCACCGGCACGCCGTCTGGCATTGACCGTATCCGCCTTCTTCAGTCCATCAAGGACTTTTCCGGTCGAATCAAGCTTATCCCTCAGATACTCTCCGAGGATCTTGTCATGATTATGTATGAGGTAATATCCGTATTTATAATATACTTCATCCATGGCTGACTTATTACCAAAATCCTGTGCTGTCACATCCACGTTCAGTACAACGTAGTATTTGCCAGCATCTATCAGCATTTTTTCCTCTGTGATCTTCCAGCCATTCTCTGCGATGTACCTTCTCAAATGCTCTGTCTCCGACTGGGGCTGCAACACGAGCTGACCGGCTGACTGTACCACATCCATGCCGGCTTCAAGTATATCCGTTATGAGGATTCCTCCCATGCCGGCTATTATGATGGAATCCACCTCACCCGGAGAGATGGTTGCAAGTCCGTTTCCGAGTCTCAGATCAATACGGTCTGTCATATTCCATCTGGCTATATTATCCCTGGCTATAGCACACGGACCGGTTCTAACATCTGATGCTATGACCCGGTCCGATATGCCATTTGCCACAAGGTATATGGACACAAATGCATGGTCGCATCCAATATCACACACTCTGCCGCCGGGCTTTACCATGTCGGCAACAGTCTTCATACGAAGTGACAATTCTATATCTTTCATAATTATTATCCTCGCACCATCCATGCCAGATCGCGCGGTCCTCTCTGCTAGTTATACAGGAAATCCTTGAGCTTTCTGCTTCTGTTAGGATGTCTCAGCTTTCTGAGCGCCTTTGCCTCGATCTGTCTGATACGCTCTCTTGTGACATTGAACTCCTTGCCGACTTCCTCAAGGGTTCTTGGTCTTCCGTCATCCCATCCAAATCTGAGCTTTATAACTCTCTGCTCTCTCTCTGTAAGTGTGCTGACTACCTCGTCGAGCTGCTCGTGCAGCAGTGTCTGGTTTGTCGCCTCAACAGGTGTAGGGATACTCTCATCCTGTATGAAATCTCCAAGATGGCTGTCCTCCTCCTCACCGATAGGAGTCTCCAGTGATACAGGCTCCTGTGCGATCTTCATGATCTCCTGAACTCTCTCCTTTGGAAGTCCCATAACCTCTCCGACTTCCTCTGGAAGCGGCTCTCTGCCGAGCTTCTGAAGCAGATCTCTGCTCACTCTGGTAACCTTGTTGATGGTCTCAACCATATGAACCGGGATTCTTATGGTTCTCGCCTGATCTGCGATGGCCCTTGTGATGGCCTGTCTGATCCACCATGTCGCATATGTTGAGAACTTGTAACCCTTTCTGTAATCAAACTTCTCCACGGCCTTGAGCAGACCGAGGTTACCCTCCTGTATTAGATCGAGGAATAACATTCCACGTCCAACATATCTCTTGGCTATACTTACAACAAGTCTGAGGTTGGACTCAGCAAGCTTCTTCTTTGCCATCTCATCGCCTGCCTCCATTCTCTTGGCAAGCTCTATCTCCTCCTCCGCGCTGAGCAGAGGCACCTTTCCTATATCCTTCAGGTACATCTTGACAGGATCCTGTGTTGTGCTTGATATATCACCTGTATCTGTGAAATCTATCTTCTCAACATCCTCGCCCTCAGCGATCACGTCCTCGTCAAGTGTTGGCTCCTCCTCATCGTCATCTGTTATCTGAAGTATGTCCACACCGTTCTTTTCAAGGAAATTGAAGATCTTCTGCATGGTATCCAGATCAAGGGCAACCTCCTTGAGATCGTTAAAATGCTTGATGAGCTCTGTGTCCTCTATAACGTTCTTCTTGCTGTGAGCTATGTCAAGCAATTCCTGAAGCTTTGTGTTGAACTTTGCGTTGATCGCATCGTCCTCACTCACCTTGATCATATACTTGTCTTCATTTGAATTGATCGCATCCATTGTACTCATATCTTTCCTCCACATAATGTATTGTTTATTTCTTATAAAATAACTTTAAACTTTTCTATCTTTTTCCTGTCCTTGATGAGCTGCTGAACCTTCATCATGTCATTCTCGCTCTCAAGCTGTTTTTTTATGCTGGCAAGCTTTATCTTTTTCACGACCTCGGTTATGGCATTGCCAACCTCCTCCTCGGTCATGTCTATCGCCAGATCTGTCTGGAGCATGCCTGCCACCAGTCTCTGTTCCTCCACATCCTGGAATGTGTTCACCACCACAGCGGGCTCAACCTTGTGCTTCTCCCTGTACTGTGAGTACAGCTTGTCCGCTACGGTCCGGTATATTCCCGGCTCAAAGTCCGCCTCACTCACCACGCCGTCAAGTCTGGCAAACAGCTCCGGCCGGTTCACAAGCCATGTGAGCAGCAGCTTGGCGGTCTTATTATCCTTTGTCTCAGGTCTTCCCGGAGCTCCCGCGCTCTGGTCTCCCGGGAACTCTTCATAGCCCTGCTGTTCCTGGAGTCTGCGGGTCTCCCGCTCCACTATCTCCGGCTTTGCCGTGCCCGCAACACCGTAGGCATGTACCTTCGCGGCAAGGGCATCCTTGTCGATCACATATTTCCTCGCTATGGCATCGACATAATTATTTCTCTCCAGGTCGTCCTCAATATATGCCAGTTCCCTCGCTATCTGGTTCTGGAACTTGGTCAGCTCACCCGGATCGCTCTGGTCATATTCCTCAGAATATATCCTTGCAAGGAACATCATTCCGCTCTCAGCTTTCTTTATCCTCTCCTCAAATGCCTCGCTTCCAAGGTTCTGTATGAACTCATCGGGATCCTTGTACGGTCTCATATTGATGACCCTTGCGCCGACTCCGACCTCCCGGAGAATTGCTATGACCTTCTTCGTCGCCTCCACGCCTGCGCCGTCACTGTCGTACGCCAGATAAACCTCATCGGCATATCTCTTTATTATCCCAGCATGTCCAAATGTAAATGCCGTTCCAAGGGATGCCACGGCATTGTCAAATCCTGCCTGATGCATGGAGATGACATCCATATATCCCTCACAGCATATAAATCCTTTTCTCCTGCTCCGCCTTGCTATGTTCATGGCAAACAGCGTATGGCTCTTGTCGAACACCGCAGTATCACTGGTATTTATATATTTCGGTTTTCCATCGCCCATGACTCGTCCGCCAAATGCGATGACCTTGCCGTTTATATCCAGTATCGGGATCATGGCTCTGTTCCAGAACTTGTCCACACCACCTTCCTTCTCACTGATCTCAACAAGTCCCGAGCCCTTCATCTGATCATCTGTATATCCCTTGCTCTTCAGATACCTGTACAGATCATCCCTGTATATATCTGAATATCCAAGCGCAAATTTATTTATCGTCTCATCA
>NZ_JAOQJT010000004.1:0-51503 GCF_025567285.1 Coprococcus aceti | reverse complement strand
CTGTTGACCTTAAATGACGGAGTCTTCTCATGGTGGAACGGACAGCATGCCTCGTAATTCGCGCCCTTCTTCTTAAGGCTTGCGTAGCTTCCGATAACATCCACTATATCATTTCTTGACAAGACTTCATTTATCACGTCATCCGAATAATACAATTCGATTCCTCCTGTTTGTCAGGTATGCTCAGACCTTCCAGGACTTCGGTATATATATACTCTTAAATGTCTCTATCGCATAATTGTCTGTCATACCAGCTATGTAGTCGCACACGACTGTCTTGGGATCCTCTCCCATATATATCATCTCAACACATTCATTTGTCAGCCTGCTGGCGTCCTCAATGAAGTATTCATACAATATCCTCAGCATCTTGTCGGCCTTGAGCTCCTCGCTCTTGGCTATCGGGTTAGTGTAGAGATATCTGAACATGTATGTTCTCAGCTTCCCCAGAGCATCCCCGATCTCCGCCGACATACCGACATAATCCTTGTCCTGACTCGTATTTATCACATCATGTATGAGACAGTTCAGTCTGGTGCGGGTATTCTTCCCGAGAATGTCGGTGATATTGGTCGGAAGATCCTCCTCCTTCAATATGTTACCCCTTATCGCATCATCTATATCATGATTGACGTACGCTATCTTGTCCGCCAGTCTCACACACTGTCCCTCCAGCGTATGCGGAGTGCATGATGTCTTATGGTTTAGCATTCCGTCCCGGACCTCCCAGGTTAGATTAAGTCCCTCACCACGGTTCTCAAGACGTTCCACAACCCTTACGCTCTGAACATTGTGGCTGAAATTATTGCCCGCGCAGGCCGCAAGTGTCCGCTCACCGACATGTCCAAATGGCGTATGTCCCAGGTCATGTCCCAGCGCTATCGCCTCCGTCAGATCCTCGTTGAGCCTGAGTGATCTGGCTATCGTCCTTGCTATCTGCGACACCTCCAGAGTATGGGTCAGTCTGGTCCTGTAGTGATCATCACCCGGCGACAGAAATACCTGAGTCTTATGCTTAAGTCTCCTGAACGCCTTGCAGTGGAGTATCCTGTCCCTGTCTCTCTGGTAGACCGTTCTGAGGTCGCACTGCTCCTCCGATCTGTCACGTCCTGTGGACTGATCACTGAACGCCGCATATCTGCTGAGCACTTCGTGCTCCCTTTTTTCCTGCTGTTCCCGTATCGTCATAGAATCTCTCCTATCACATGATCAATATTTCTTACCACACATTTTTATTATTCTCCGTTTTTTCTCAAAATCCTTTTTTATTTTTCAAATTTTCTGAGGAAAGAATGACATGATAGTAAGTATAGTGATATACTTATCTAAGATTTTTGAGGTGAATGACATGTTTGATTTTGAAGAAGAACTTAAGAAGCTCCCCCATGTCCCAGGAGTATATCTCATGCACGATTCGGGGGATCATATTATATATGTAGGAAAAGCCATAGATCTGTACAACAGAGTACATCAGTATTTCCAGACCGGCTACAAGAAATCCCCGAAGATTCAGAAGATGGTATCCCATATTGCATGGTTTGAATATATTGTCTGCGGTTCAGAGATCGAGGCTCTCGTTCTAGAGTGCAACCTTATAAAGGAGCACAGACCGCATTACAACACCATGCTCACGGATGACAAGGGTTATCCCTATATCCGCATTACTGTGGAGGAGGATTACCCGCGCATACTGTACAGCCATCAGATGAAACGGGATCACTCCAAATATTTCGGCCCATACACCAATTCCAAAGCGGTGAAGGATATCATAGAGCTACTGAAAAAGCTGTATCACATCAGGAGCTGCAACAAGGTTCTGCCAAGGGATATGGGCCTTGAAAGGCCCTGCCTGTATCACCAGATAAAGCAGTGCATGGCGCCCTGTCAGGGATATATCTCCAAGGAGGATTACAACAAAAATGTCCAGGATGCCATAAGCTTTCTGAACGGCAACCACGGTCATGTGATCAGGGATCTCGAAAAGCAGATGAAGGAGCTGTCCGAGGATATGGAATTTGAACAGGCCGCCGAGATCAGGGATCTGATAAAGAGCATCCATCACATTGAGTCCACCCAGAGAGTCGGTGACACAAGCGCAGACGACAGGGATGTGATCGCCATGGCCACCGATCTTGGAAATGAGTGTGTCATATCCATATTCTTCATAAGATCCGGCAAGATGATCGGCAGGGAACACTACCACATGAGCGGCGTAAATGCTGAGGCTTACAGCACGATCATGGAGTCTTTTCTCAAGCAATACTACGCTTCCACTCCATATCTGCCAAAGGAGATCATTATCGAGCAGCAGATCGAGGACTACAAGGTCATCGAGGAATATCTGAGCGCCCGCCGGGGAAGTCAGGTACACATCATTGTTCCCCAGAAGGGAGACAAGCAGAAGCTTCTCAAGCTGGCAAAGGACAATGCTTTTCTGGTCATGAACCAGGATGCCGACAAGCTCAAGCGTGAAAAGGAGCGCACTGAGGGTGCGGCAAATGAGCTGGCACAGCTTATCGGAGTTTCATCCGCAAGACGCCTTGAAGCATTTGATATATCGCATATAAGCGGCTATCACTCCGTGGCATCCATGGTGGTATTTGAAAACGGACGCGCCAAGAAGAATGACTACAGAAAGTTCAAGCTCAGGACCATAGACGGGCCGGATGACTACGCAAGCATGAGGGAGGTACTCACAAGAAGGTTCACAGACGAGCGGTTTAATATCTACCCTGATGTACTCATGATGGATGGCGGCCGGGGTCAGGTCAACATAGCTCTGGAGGTTCTTGACGAGCTTGGTCTCAACATCCCGGTATGCGGAATGGTAAAGGATGACCACCACAGAACCAGAGGACTCTATTACAACAACAAGGAGATAGATTTCCCTGCAAATACACAGGCCTTCAACATGATAACAAGACTTCAGGATGAGGCCCACAGATTTGCAATCGAGTACCACAGAAGTCTCAGAAGCAAATCCCAGATCCACTCAGTTCTGGACGATATTGAGGGCATCGGTCCGGCAAGGAGAAAGGCTCTTCTGGCATACTTCAAGGACATAGACAAGATCCGTGCCGCCAGCATTGCTGATCTCGAGATCCCGCAGGGAATGAACAAGACTGCAGCCACTGCGGTATATAACTTTTTCCACAACGATAAACAGATGTAACGAGGATTTTATGATGGAATACAACTTTTTTGCACTTATATCACGAATGAAATATATTGACAGATGGGCACTCATGAGGAACAACCGCGAGGAGAATCTGTGTGAGCACTGCCTGGAGGTGAGCATGATAGCCCACGCACTGGCAACCATCGGCAATGTACGCTACGGCAAGACTCTGAACGCCGAGAGAGCTGCACTCATAGGTCTCTATCACGATGCATCGGAGATCATCACCGGCGACATGCCGACCCCGGTGAAATACTACAACGATGATATCAAGACAGCCTTCAAGGATGTGGAAGATATCGCATGCCACACACTTCTTGACAAGCTGCCGGGCGATCTCAGACCAGCCTATGAACCGATATTTTTTAAGGATGCCGACGACGAGAACGATGTATATCTCTGGAAGCTCGTCAAGGCGGCTGACAAGCTGTCCGCCCTGATCAAATGCATGGAGGAGACAGGATCGGGAAATACCGAGTTCTCCAGTGCCATGGGTACGATCATGAATTCCGTGTCACAGATGGCTGAGACTTATCCTGAGGTAAACGACTTCGTGTGCGAGTTTTTACCGGCATACGGCAAGACCCTGGACGATCTTCAGCAGATATAATCTAAAGCAGATATAGAAAAAAGAGAAGCCGGAGCTTTTTGCCAGCCCCGGCTTCTCTTTTTTTGATCTTATTATTGTTTTAATTTTATTCCTGTTCAACATTTTGTTCAGCATTTTCAACTCTGTTGAATATCTCCATGAACTCCTGGCCTGTTATCGACTCCTTCTCTATCAGATACTGTGCGATGGCATCCAACGCATTCATGTGCTCTGAGAGAAGCTTCTTGGCCTCATCATATGCCTTCTTGAGCTGATTCCTAATCTCCTCATCGACCTTTGCAGCAGTCTTGTCTGAACACTGGAGCACTGCATTTCTGTCGAGATATTTTCCCTGAACAGTCTCAAGCTGCATGAGTCCGAACTTGTCTGACATTCCATACATGGTTATCATCGCTCTCACTGTCTTGGTCGCCTGCTCTATATCATTTGCCGCGCCGGTGGTCACTGACTCGAATTTCAATTCCTCTGCAGCTCTTCCGCCGAGGGTCGTCACAATGTTCGCCTCAAGCTCAGCCTTGGTCTCCATATACTTCTCTTCCTCAGGCACCTGCCATACATATCCCAGAGAACCCATCGTTCTAGGAACTATTGTAATTCTCTGAACAGGCTCAGTGTGCTTCTGGAGAGCAACCAGAAGAGCATGTCCAACTTCATGATATGCAACGACCTTCTTCTCCTGGTCGCCGAGCAGCTTGCCCTTCTTCTCTTTTCCTGCAAATACAAGCTCCACCGCACCAATCAGATCAGCCTGTGAAACCATGCTCCTTCCGGATCTGACCGCAGTGAGCGCCGCCTCATTTATTATGTTGGCGAGATCTGCTCCAACCGCACCTGCTGTGGCAAGCGCAAGCTCACGGAGATCCACAGTCTCATCCATCTTGACATTTCTGGAGTGTACCTTCAGCGTGTCTATTCTACCCTGAAGATCCGGCTTCTCAACTATTACTCTTCTGTCAAATCTTCCCGGTCTCAGGAGTGCCTTGTCAAGTGTCTCCGGCCTGTTGGTCGCAGCCAGTATCACTATTCCCTTGGATGTGTCAAATCCATCCATCTCGGCAAGAAGCTGGTTCAGTGTCTGTTCTCTCTCCGAATCACCGCCCCTCACGCTGTCTCTGCTCTGGCCTATGGCATCTATCTCGTCTATGAATATTATACAAGGAGCCATCTCAGATGCCTGTTTGAACAGGTCTCTGACTCTCGATGCTCCGACTCCCACGTACATCTCCACGAAGCTTGATCCCGACATGGAGAAAAATGGCACGTTTGCCTCTCCGGCAACAGCCTTTGCCAGAAGTGTCTTTCCGGTTCCCGGAGGGCCGACCAGCAGTGCTCCCTTTGGAAGCTTTGCACCTATAGCCATATACTTCTTAGGGTTGTGAAGGAAGTCGACCATCTCAGTCAGGGATTCCTTTGCCTCATCCTCTCCTGCAACATCTGCAAATGTGACTCCGGTCTTCTTCTCCATATATACCTTGGCGTTTGATTTGCCAAAGCCCATCATTCCGCTCCGCCTTGTCACTAACGAGAGGAACAGATAGAATGCAGCTATCATGACCACATATGAGAGTATCGTTCCGACCATGGCTGAACCGCTCTCGTCTTTGCCCTTGTATGTTGTGGCATACTTCTCATGGGCTGTCTTAAGTCTGTCTGCCAGCTTATCGTCGCTTATCCTCACTGTCACATAGGTGTTCTTATCCAGAGTGCCGTCAGACTCCTTTGAGGTAAATCTGATCTTTTTGGCATATATCTCCGCATTGTCCACCTCTCCCGAATCCAGCATCTCCACAAATCCGCTGTATGGGATCTCTTTTTTCGTTCCATTTGTGATCTTGTCGTATGCTCTCCAGCACAGCAGTGTCAATATCACCGAGATGACAAGCAGAACCATGACATTCCTGTTTTTGCCTTTGTTGCCATTATTCTTGTTGTCGTCATTCTTGTCGTTTTGTTCTTTGTTGTAATCGTTATTCAACACGTTTCTCCTTTTACTCTGATATGGATATCCCATTTATCCATCTATGACTTTACCGCCTAACAAATTATAAGTCAAGTAAACTGTTTGTATGAAATTGTCTTTATTGACATTACGGGGGCTCCGGGGGTACACTTTTTTACAAATTGACAAATATATTCTATATGGGAGGGCTGCAATGCCGGGATACATAATACACCTGTGCGAGGGCAGATACATCGCAGACAAACTTCATATTTCAAAGGAATCCCAGCCGGAGCTGCTGAATGATTTCCTGCTGGGCTGCGTTCTTCCAGATGCGGTTATGGACAAAGCCCTGACACATTTCAGGCCGGAATGGCAGAACGATCTCATAACAAAATATCCGGACATCGATCACATATTGTCAGAATATCCAGTGGAAGCTATGACACCTGCCGACCTTGGCATACTTGCCCATCTCATGATGGACGCCGCCTATGTGGAGGAATTCTGGCCGCAATATTTTCAGTTTGAGGCAGGCGATAACACTCCCACCTGTGTGACACGCGACATAGACCATGTCCGAATGCACGAGCTCAGCATGCAGCCGGAGGGAAGGAGCATCCCATTCCGGGATTTCTTCTCAGAACAGTTTTTCTACGGTGATTACAATGTGACAAATCCATTGTTTATCAGGGATTTCTCACCAATCATACCGAAGGTTTCATCACCTGATATGACCATAAAAAAATGTCTATGTTTCTCACAGAGCAGACTGCAGAATGATCTCGACTCATTCACCTCCATAGACACCGATGTAGGCAATAATACAACGAATGTATTTCCATATAAAGCACTTAAGGACTTTATCATCTCTCAGGCGGACAGATTCCTCCGCCTCATAGATAACAAAAAAGCATCCACCAGATAAGCCTGTTTCCAGGCTCACCCGGTTGGATGCTTTTTATAGTTTTATTTCCGGCTTTCCCTTATCTAACTGTCAGTCACTATTTGACAACGATCTTCTTTACTGTTGAGTATGAACTCTTATATGTTGTCTTACCTGACTTGTTAAATGCACGCACCTTGAAGTAATATGTCTTGCCTTTCTTCAGGCCTTTCTTGGTGTATGAAGTAGTTCCTGCCTTTCTTATAGTTGCAACAGCCTTATACGTGCCACGCTTTGATGTTGACATGTATACGATGTAACCTGTTGCTCCCTTGGCTCTCTTCCATGCAATTTTCGCCTGCTTGACTCCGGCCTTCGCTGATACAACAGGTGTTGCAGGAAGTGTAAATCCTGATACATATGTTCCGGCATTCTCTACGATCGCCTTTCCATCCTTCTTGTATGCCACAACTCTGTACTTATACGTTGTTCCGGCACTGAGCTTTGAGCTTACAAATACGACCTTTGACTTGCTTGTGATGGTCTTGATCTTGACTGCTCTGTTGCCGCGGTATCTGTAAACTATGTATCCATCAGCGTTGTTTACCTTGCTCCATTTCATCGTTATCGATGCATTGCTTCTGGCACTGATCTTAAGATTCTTGACTGCCGATGGCGTTGTCATGATCCTTGCTGTAGCATCCTCACCAACGAGCTCCTTGCTGCCGACCTTCTTGTATGCAACTACCTTGAATGTGTAAGCTGTACTTCCAGTCAGACCGTTTACATTATAAGCTGTCTTTGATGTCGAACCAAGATATTTGTAATTGTCCTTTGCTACAAGTCTGTATACCTTGTAGCCTGTAGCTCCCTTAACTGTATTCCACTTGAGCGCTATCGACTTCTCTGCCCTGCTGCTGAATGAAATACCTGAAACCTTAGCTGGCTTTGTTGCTGCATTTATGACTGTCTTCTCGCTATACAGTGTCTTGCCTGACGACTTCACATATGCTGATACCGCGAACTTGTAATCAGTTCCCGCTGCCAGACCTGTGATATTGCTGCTTGTGCCCTTCACTGTTGCAACCTTCACATATGTCTTCTTACCTGTATCATATCTGTACACCTCATATCCCTGGGCATATGCACTGCTGCTCCATGATAGCTTCAGTGATGTTGTTGTCTCACCGCTTGCCGCAAGGTTCTTCACCTTTGCAGGAAGGATGTTGAATGTAACCTTCTTTGTTCCGTAGAAGTTGTTAAGTCCTGTGATCGTAACACTTGCAACACCCGGCTTCACGTTGTTGCTGTACTCAACCGTGTACTCCTTTGGATTTATCACTGTACTGCCGATCTTAACTGTAACCGCCGGCTTGATCGCTGATCCTGTGTAGGTCTTGTCTGCTATCGCTGATACGGTTGCCTTTGATATGTCAAATGCCTTGATCCTGAACTGCTTTGTAACGCTTCCCTTGTAGTCGCCCATGAACTTCACAGTGACTGAAGCCTTACTTGTTCTCGTCATGGTGATTCCGCTGTTGTTCTGGTATGTGATCGTGTAATCTCTGCCTTCCTTCAGCACATTTGTTCCCCATGTTATCGTGACATTATCAAACTTAAATGCTGTGCCCTTGTATATAACCTCGGACTCAATTCCGTTTATAACAGCCGTGTTGCTTATATCTGCCTTGCTTATCACAAAGCTCTTCTTTACAGAATCTGTGTAGTTGCCTGCACCTGTTATTGTTATGACTGCTGTTCCTACATGAACATTGTTCTCGTACTTCACAGTATAGTCCGTTCCCTGGCTGAGCTTCTGTCCATCCAGTTCAACTTCAATATCCTGTGTTATTGCATTACCTGTGAATACCTTTCCTGTAATACCCTTGATCTCAGCTCCAGCGATACTCTTCTTTGTAATTGCAAAGTATCTTGTCACTGAATCCTTGTAGTTGCCCTTACCGGTCACAACCACCTTTGCGCGTCCTGTCACATCTGTGTTCATATCGAAGCTGAGTATGTAGTCAACTCCCTCTGTCAGCTCCACATCACCATTCTTTACCTTTACAACAGGTATGAGCTGGTTTCCTGTGTACTCGATCGATGTACTGCACTCAACTGTACAGTTCTTGATACTTCTTGCTGTTATCTCAAATGTACCTGTTGTCTCTCCGGTGTAGTTGCCCTTTCCTGTTATGCTTACCTCTGCGGTTCCGACCTCAGTGTTGTTACTGTAAGCCACTGTGTAATCCGCTGCTGATAACACAACACCGTTGACTGTCACTGTAACGGCTGGAGTTACCGGCTTTCCTGTGTATTCCGTATCCTCTGCCACAACTACTGCATTATCGATTGATGCCGCTGTTATGGCAAATGTTGCTGTCACACTTCCTGTGTAATTAGACCGGCTTCCTGCTGTAGCTGTAACCGTTGCTGTTCCAACGTTTACATTTGAAGCATATCTCACTATGAAGCCCGCGATATCTTCATCGTCAAGCACAAATGCTCCGTCACTGCTGTTAATAGCTGTAACTGATGGAGTGAGTGCCTTTCCGGTGTATGTCATGCTGCTCTTTGAAAGCTCTGCTACATAACCTGTTACGTCTCTCTTGACGATCTCGAAAGTTGCCGTCTTAGAACTTACGTAGTCTCCATATCCTGTGATCGTCACTGTGGCAGTTCCAACATTATAGTTATTGATGTATGAAACCTTGTAATCAGTTCCCTGTACAAGCGTCTTGCCACCGTATGTAACATTTACCGCAGGTGTGATATTCTTCTTTGCAAACTCCTGATCAGGTATTGCACTGATCTTGGCTCCGCTTATATTTACAGGATCCTTTGTAATGGTAAATTCTCTCTCCACAGTTCCTGTGTAGCTTCTCTTACCTGTTACTGTTGCCTTTGCCGACTGTCCGCCTGCTGTAGGCTCAATATTATTGCTGTACTCGATCTCGTAGTCAACACCCTCTACAAGCACCAGATCTCCATATGTAATTGTGAGCTCCGGCTCTATCTTCTTGCCTGTGTAAATCTGACCCTCGATCTCGCTCACATGACAGTCTGCAAGATTTCTTCTTGTTATAGCAAAGTATCTGTTAACACTTCCTGTGTAGTTGCCAATACCTGTGATGGTAACACTTGCCTTGTCCGTCACGTTCTTATTTCCACTGTATGATACAGTGTAGTCTCTTCCTGCCACAAGTACATCGTCGCCGTATGTTACCTTAAGTCCGGCAAATGTTATTGCCTTTCCTGTGTAGGTTACGCTGTCTTTTATACCTGTTATATCTGCATCTGCAATATCTGCACCGCCAATAGCAAACAGCTTGCTGGCAGTTCCTGAATAATTGCCCTTTCCTGTTATCACCGCAACTGCTGCCGTTGTCACCTCGACATTGTTCTTGTAGCTTACGGTGTAATCCCTGCCTGCCACAAGCTCTCTCTGTCCGTCAACAACAGTGAGCTTTGGTGTAACCGCATTACCGGTATAATTCTGTCTGTCGATGTCCTTTATCTCTGCAAGAGATATGTCTCTAGCTGCGATATCGAATTTCTCAACCGCCGTTCCAGTGTAGTTGCCTATACCTGTGATGGTAACGCCTGCCTTATCTGTGTCTGTTGTGACATTCACATTGTCACTGTATGAAACTGTAAAGTCTCTGTCCTCCACAAGAGCTGTTCCGCCAAGTGAAACTGTAACTGCAGGTGTAAGTGGATCTCCTGTGTATCTTGCCGATGCCACCGTAATGTCTGCATCTGCAAGATTTCTGGCACTTATCTTAAATCTTGCTGTGGTGCTTCCACTGTAGTTACCCATACCTGTGATGGTGAGCACTGCACTGTCTGTCACGTTCACATTGTTGCTGTAGTCTGCTCTGTAGTCGCGTCCCTCAACAAGTGTCCTGCCTCCGAGTGTAACTGTGTGATCCGGAGTTACAGCTTCACCCGTATAAACTCCGTTTCCAACCTTTACTGAAGCATTGTCGACTGAAGCACCTACTATTGCAAATGTCTTGCTGACACTTCCTGTGAAGCCTTCACCCTCAAGTGCCTTTATAGTAACCTTACCTGTTCCAACATTTGTATTTGACGAGTAGCTGATCTCAAGGTTGTCAAAATCAGTAACTGTCACTGTCTTTCCAGCTCTCTTCACTGTAAATGAATTGATCACCGGTTTTACTGCTGTTCCTGTATACATATACTCGGATGCATCAAGAGCTATCTGTCCATCACTTATATCGACCGGATTGATGTTAAACTTAGCCGATAAAGATCCGGTATTTGAATTGATACCTCTAACTGTTACGGTTGCCACACCCTCATCGATGTTGTCCACATATACGAGTGCGTAATCCTCGCCGTATACAAGTGTCTTTCCACCAAATGTAACTGTCACATCCGGTGTGAGCGGCTGGCCGAAGTTGTAAAGCTGATCACTGATCTTGCTTATCACAGCCTTGGATATATCCACAAGATTCTTAGATATCGTGAAGTTCACTGTTATGCTTCCTGTGTAGTTACCAGATCCTGTGATCTTGATCTCAGCCTTCGAGCTGGCCGTTGTCTCATTTATGTTGTTGCTGTACTCTGTCTTGTAATCTGTTCCAGACACGAGAACCTGTGTTCCGTCTCTCACTGTGACCTCAGGTGTTACAGCCTTTCCTGTGTGTACCTGTCCGCCAATCGCATCGACTCTACACTTGCTTATGTCCTTAGCTGTGATCTTGAATGTTCTGCTCAGCTCTCCGCTGTAATTGCCGATACCTGTTATCACAACCTCCGCACTGTCTGTCACGTTTACATTGTTCTTATACTCTACTGTGTAATCCTCATCCTCGGACAGTTTCTTTCCGACCAGTGTCACAACGATCTCGCCAAATGTTATGGTCTTTCCTGTGTATTCTGTGCCGGCTGGTATACCTGATACCTCTGCGTCCTCAAGAGTGAGACTCTTTATACTGAAGTTCTTCTCTACAGTTCCCTTGTAATTGCCCTTACCGGTTACGATAAGCTTGGCTGAATCTGAAACCTCTATGTTGTTCTCATATGTCACAGTGTAGTCCGTTCCTGCAACAAGCTGTACTCCATCGAGTGTCACCTTTGCATCCGGTCTGATCTCACTGCCGCTGTACATCTGATCCAGTATATCATTGATCTTCGCCTCATTGATCGCCTTTGGCTCAATGTCGAATGTAGCAGTCACAGTGCCCTTATAGTTTCCTGTTCCCTTGACGGTCACAGTCGCCTTTGACTTTGCTGTCGTAGCGTTCACATTGTTGCTGTAAGAAACAACATAATCAATGTCTGCATTTAATATCTCATCATCGAGAGTTACTGTCACAGCCGGTGTAAGTGGCTTTCCAGTGTAAACTGATGACTGGACATTCACATCTGCCTTGCTCAGATCCTTTGCAGTTATCGCAAAGTATGCGACAACTGTTCCCTTGTAGTTTCCTGTACCGGTCACTGTGAGGATGGCTGCTGTTCCAACATTTACATTGTTGCTGAACACCACATTGAAATCTGTTCCCGCAGTGAGTTTCTTGCCATCAAGTGTCACTGTATATGCAGGCTTTACTGCACTTCCTGTGTACACATGGTCTTCCACATCAACTACAGCCTGTGCGATATCCACCTCTGTGATCTCAAACTTCTTTGTCACAGATCCTGTAAATCCGCTTCCCTGTGCTGCCTTTATAACCGCACCAGCAGTTCCGACATTTGTATTGTCCGTGTATGTCACATCAAATGCTGTCATAGATGTCACTGCCGTCGCCTTGCCATCCCTGCTTACTGTTATCATCTTAACTGCAGGTCTGATCTCTGATCCCGTGTACTCAAATGAGTCATTCTCAAGTACAACCTCAGCAGTTGTTATATCTACTGGCTTTATGGCAAATGTTGTGCTCACCGAGCCTGTGTTCTTGTTGATACCATTTGCCTGTATCGTCGCCGTACCTTCATTGATATTGTCGATGTATACAAGCTCGTAGTCCACATCCTGTGTCAATGTCTTGCCGCCATATGTAAGTGTAACCTCTGGTCTTATGGCATTTCCAAAGTTGTAATACTGGTCATCGACCTTGCTCATTACAGCCTTTGATATATCCACAACCTCCTGTGTGATGGTGAATACCGCACTGTTGCTGCCTCTGTAGTTGCCCTTACCTGTTATGGTGACCTCAGCACTGTCTGTCACATCTGTGTTGTTGCTGTAAGTAATGTCATAATCCTTTCCGGTCTCCAGTATCCTTGCGCCATCTCTGACTGTGATCTCAGGCTCAACCGCCTTACCTGTGTATATCTGTCCGCCAATCGGATCAATGCTGCATCTGCCGATATTCTTAGCTGTTATGGCAAATGCTGTTCTAACCTGTCCGCCGTAGTTTCCTGTGCCCTTTATGATCACATATGCAGGATTCTTCTCATCTGTAACGTTCAGGTTGTTCTCGTAGCTTACTGTGTAGTCCGTACCGTTCACAAGTGTCCTGCCGTTTACTACAACTGCTATATCTGCAAATTCAATGGCATCTCCTGTAAATACTACCGCATCCTGGATTCCACTTATCTCTGCATTGTCTATGCTGTATGCCTTTATAGCAAATGTTCTGGTCACTGATCCCTTGTAGCTTCCTCTACCTGAGATAATAGCGCTGGCCTTGTCTGTAACCGAATCGTTGTTCTCGTATGCCACTGTGTAATCAGTGCCCTCTGAGAGAACATTGTTGCCATTTACAATTCTCAGTTCAGGTTTTACTGCCTGACCGCCGTATGTCTGATCTGGTATCTCCGGTATGTCAAGCTTTGATATATCCATAGGAGTTATAGAGAACTCTCCTTGGACTGTTCCTGTGTAGTTGCCTGTTCCTGTCACTGTCACAACAGCCTTTGCTGTGTCAGATGTGACATTCACATTGTCGCTGTAGCTGAGCTTATAGTCAGTTCCCTGAACAAGAGTCTTTCCATCAAGGACTACACTGACTGTTGTCGTAACTGCGCTTCCTGTGTATTCAGCATCATCGGCCTTTACCTCAGCCTGTGATATCCTCTTAGGAGTTATGCTGAACTTCTGTGAGAGCTTTCCGGTGTAATTTCCGGTTCCCTCTATAGTAACCAGTGCATTGTCAGTAACATTCACATTGCCTGAAACTGTTACCTTGTAGTCAACGCCCTCTGCAAGAGTCTTTCCTCCAAGAACTACTCTGCATACAGGAGTGATCGCGCTTCCCGTATATACTGCACTGTCAACGCTGACCTCTGCCTGCTCTATTGAAGCTGCAACGATCCTGAAGGATGTGCTTGTGCTTCCTGTATAGCTCTGGCCTTCGCCTGCGGCGATCTTAACTGTAGCCGTACCGACATTTACATTGTCTGTACATGTGATCTCAAATCCTGCGAGATCTGTGAGTACCTTCTTAACTCCATTTCTTGTGACTGTTATCGATTCTACATCTGCTGTTACCGCATCTCCTGTGAAACCATATGAATCCTTCACAAGTGCGATCTCTGCAGTTGTTATATCTATAGGAAGGATCTTGAATGTCTTACTTACCTCGCCCTTATTCTGGTCGATTCCCTTCACTGTAGCTGTAGCCGTACCGGCCTCAATGTTATCAGTGTAGGTTACGCTGTAATCAACATTCTCTGTAAGCTTTCTTCCTCCAAGATTTACACTGAGTGCAGGTGTGAGCTCCTCACCGAAGTTGTAATACTGATCTGCGATATCACTTATCACCGCATTTGAAATGTCGAGCACTTCCTTTGCGATGGTGAACTCTGCTGTAAGCTGTCCGGTGTAGTTGCCCTTACCTTCTATAACTGCCTTGGCATTCTTGCCCACCTCGATATTGTCACTGTAAGATACCGTGTAGTCTCTTCCATTTTCGAGTACCTTTGATCCATCTCTTACTGTAACCTCAGGGGTGATCTCCCTGCCTGTATATGTCTGTCCTCCGATGGCATCGACCTTGCACTTCTCAAGACTTCTTGGGGTTATGCTGAAGGCTGTTCTTATCTGTCCACCGTAGTTGTCGTTACCCTTTATGATAACGTATGCCATGCTGTCCTCAGTGGTTGCATTGACATTGTTCTCATAACTTACTGTGTAATCTGTTCCATATACAAGTGTCTTTCCATTCATCACAACTGTTATGTCCTTAAAGGTTATGCTGTCACCTGTATATTCTGCGCTCTCAGGTATTCCTGTCACAACCGCCGGTGCTATGCTTGCTCCGCATATCTCAAACAGCTTTGTAACGGTTCCCTGATAGTTACCCTTACCTTTGACTACTGCTCTCGCCTCTGTAGTCTTGTCTGTATTGTTGCTGTATGTTACATCGTAATCTCTTCCCGCAACAAGAACTGTGTCTCCGTTTCTTACGACCACCACTGGCTCTATCGCCTCGCCGGTGTATTCCTGAGCATCAATGCTGTCAACATCGGCTGCTGTAAGAGTCTTTGCCGTGATGTCAAAGTAAACTGTGAGCTTTCCTGTGTAGTTGCCCATGGCCTTGATGATCGCTGATGCCTTCTTCTCAGCCGTTGTGACATCTATGTTGTCTGCGTATGTAACTGTGTAGTCCTCACCCTTGGTCAGAGTCTTGCCTCCAACCTCAAGAACTACATCAGGTGTCAGCGCAGATCCTATATATACCTGAGCCGGTATGCTGCACTTTCCGCCGTCTATGCTCTTTGCACTGATCTCAAATGTCTGGCTCAGTACGCCCTCATAATTACCGCATCCGGTGATCTTTAACAGAGCGTCCTCTCCTGCCTCTACATTGTTTTCAGCCGATACCGTGTAATCCACGCCGGCTGTCAGCACCTTATCTCCCAGAGTTACCTTTACATCCGGTATAACCTCTGATCCGGTGTACTCAGCATCTGCCACGCTCACGACCGCACCGCTTATGCTCTTTCTTGTGATAGTAAATGTAGTTGATGCAGTTCCGGTGTAGTTCGTATCCTTTCCTGCACTTACAGTAACCTTTGCCGTTCCGGCATCTGTATTGTCACTGTATTCCACAGCGAATGAAGAGAGATCTGTGATACTCTCAGTCACACCACCATTAGGAACGCCAAGTCTTGTCACTGCAGGTGTAATCGCCTCACCTGTGTAGGTGAATGATGTTCCCCTGAGAACTACTGACGCCTTTGATATATCTGCCGGCTTTATGACAAATGTCTTTGTAACTGACTTGTTGTAATCACCTGTACCTATGATCTTTACAGTTGCAGTTCCCGCATCAATATTATCGGTATAAGTCACTGTATAGTCGGTGTTAAGTGTGAGTGCCTTTCCTCCAAAGCTTACCTTGACTTCAGGGGTTATGGCCTGTCCGAATGTATATGTCTGATCCGGAATAGCCTCTATCTCAGCCTTTGATATATCTGTAAATACTCTTCCTATAACGAATTCCTTCGTTACCTTTCCTGTGTAGTTGCCCTTTCCTGTGATTATAGCCTTAGCCTTTGTTGTCTCTGTAGTCTCATTTATATTCGACTCATATGTGACATCATAGTCAACGTCGCTCACAAGAAGAACATTACCATTTCTTATCGTTACTTCCGGCTCTATGGCCTTTCCTGTGTATACCTGGCTTTCAATCTCCTCGACATCACATTCCCTGAGATCCTTTTCCGTAATCACAAAGTGTACATCCTTGCTTCCGGTGTAATTGCCTGTACCTGTTACTGTAAAGTATGTACCATCCTCTGTTGTGACTGCCTTGTTGCCTGTGTATGTGATCCTGTAATCAATTCCCTCTGTGAGGATCTCGCTTCCATCGGCAACTATAATATCTGCAAATGTCACATCAGCACCTGTGTAAGCCACAGACTCACTGTATCCGCTGATGGCGACTCCTGTAAGTGACTTAGGTACTATCGCAAATGTTGTTCTGAGGGTTCCTACATAGTTGCCCTTTCCTGTGATAACCACCTGTGCAGGTGCATCCTTTGTCGTAACATCTGTGTTTCCTGTGTATTCAGCCTCATAGTCAACACCGGCTTTCAGTGTTGTTCCATCAGCCATGCTTACTGTCACTGCCGGGGTGATAGGATTTCCGGTATATGTCTGATCACTGATCTTATACGCAACTGCACTTGAAATGTCTGCTGCAGCTATTCTAAAGGTCTTTGTGATAGTGTCTTTATAATTGCCGGTTCCCTTTACTACAACGTTTGCCGTGCCGACATTGACATTCTTCTCATAGGTAACTGTGTAATCCACACCATTTGTCAGAAGCTTGTCTCCAAGTGTTACTTCCACATCAGGAGTGAGCTCCTTACCTGTGTAGATCTGATCTGCGACTTCCACATCGGCATCAGTGATCGTTCTCTCTGTTATAGCAAACTCTGCACTGACGGTTCCCTTATAATTGCCACTTCCTGTAATCTTTACAGTACCCTTGCCTACGTTTGTGTTACTGCTGTAGCTCAGAGTGTAATCCCTGCCCTCTGTCAGAACCACTGTACCAAGTGTTACCCTGACAGCCGGGGTAAGAGGTGTTCCCTGATATACCGCATCGTCTACCTCAACTGCTGCGCCTGACAGATCTGCCTCTGTTATGGCAAACTCACCTGTCACGCTGCCCTTGTAGTTGGTGTTGCTCTTTGCTGATACGCTGATGGACGCTGTTCCTACATTGACATTGCTGCCAAAGCTTATGTCAAAGCTGTCCATATCAGTTATCATCACATCTCCAAACTCTATGCCTGTAACCTCAGGCTTCTGGCTCTTTCCTGTGTACACAAAGCTTTCCTGATCTATAACCACACGGCCTGCTGATATGTCCGCAGGGTTGATGGCGAAGCTTACTCTCTTTGTCTTGGAGTAATACTTTGTTCCGGTTATGATCACATATGCTGTTCCAGCATTTATATTGTTCTCATATGTTAAGGTGTAATCTGTATTCTCTTTCAGTGTAATTCCGTTATACATAACAGTGACTGAAGGAGTTACAGCCTTGCCAAATGCATATGTCTGCGCCGGTATAGCCGACACTGTAGCGCCGTTTATATCCACAACGCTTCTTGTTATCGAGAAGTAGACTACAGCAGTTCCTGTATAGTTGCCAATACCGGTGATCTCTGCCTTCGCCTCATCCGTCTCGTCTATATTGTTGCTGTATGTAACTTCATAGTCTGTTCCAGCCTTCAGGGTGACGCTGCCATTCTTTATGGTGAGCACCGGCTCTATGGCCTTACCTGTCCATGTCTGTCCCTGGATCGGGCTGATTTCGCAGTTTGCTATATCTGCCTTTGTTATCTTGAAGGCTGCAGTCTTCTCACCGCTGTAATTGCCTGCTCCGATGAATCTGACAGTCGCTGTTCCGATCTCCTTATTATCAGTGTACTCAACAACGTAATCCTGATTCTCTACAAGTTTTGTATCTCCAAGTGTGAGCTCATATCCTGTGAGGACTATGCTCTCACCGGTATACTCTACACTCTCAGGTATTCCTGTTATGACTGCATCTGCAAAGTCTGCCTTTGTTATCTCAAACTCAGCCACACACTGACCTGTATAATTTCCACGGCCTGTGATAGTTGCCTTTGCCTTTCTTGAGTCTGTTGTAACACTTACATTGTCGCTGTATGTGACGTCATAATCACTGCCCTCTGTCAGAACTATCTCTCCGTTCTTGACTGTAACCTTTGGACTGTGGGCTGTTCCGTCGTATACAACAGACGCTATAGGTGAGACCACGCACTTGCTTATATCCATTGCGGATATGGTGAATGTCTCTGATGCTGTTCCTGTGTAATTGTGCTTACCTGTTATCGTCACTGTGGCTGTACCCTTATCGGTATTTCCACTATAGTCAACATCATACTCGGTGTCTGTGATCTGCTTTCCACCTAATGTAACTGTTATCTCCGGTGTAAGCGGAGCTCCAGTATACACCTGATCTGCAACAGTTATCTTTGCTGCACTTATGGATCTTGCTGCGATCTTGAAGGTCGTCTTAACTGTTCCGGCATAGTTGCCCATACCCTTTACAGTAACCGTTGCTGTTCCGGCATCGGTATTGTCAGCATATCCCACTGTGTAATCTGTTCCCTCTATAAGCTTTGTCTGTCCCAGATATACTGTCACTGCCGGCTTGAGTGCAGCACCTGTGTATGTCTGATCGGCAACCGTGAGCTGGGCATCTGTGATGTCTGCCGCAGTGATCGCAAACTTGCCTGTAACTGTTCCCTTATAGTTTGAACTGCTTCTGGCTGTGAGAGCTATCTCTCCACTGCCTACATTTATATTGTTGCTGTATGTCACGTCAAAATCTGTGCCAGGCTCTATGCTGCCGCCAGCCAGAGTGATTCCTGTCACTACAGGCTTGATCTCGCTTCCGGTATATCCGTAAGCATCCTTCTCAAGCTCAAGGACTCCTCCTGTCACATCGAGCTGTTCGATAGTAAATGATGTATCTATGACTCCATGATACTCTCCGGCTCCTGTCACGATTATGTATGCCTTTCCGGCATTCACATTGCTCTGATAGCTTACTGTATACGCATCCTCTGGAAGCACCTCTCCATCCAGTGTAACTGATATAGCCGGTGTGATCTGCTTGCCATAGTTATATACAAATGGTCCCTTGTCTGTTATAGAGATGACCGCAGGTGTTATATCTATAACTCTCTCTGCTATCATAAATGTCTTCTGTACAGATCCGGTGTAGTTGCCCTTTCCTGTGACAACCGCCTTTGCCGGCTTGTCTGCTGTTGACACCTCAATATTGTCGCTGTATACGACATCATAATCCGTGCCCTTCACAAGAGTTCTGCTGCCATCCTTGACTGTTATGTCAGGTGTAAGTGCCTTTCCTGTGTGGGTCTGTCCCGGAATATCGCTGACTGTACAATCCTCTATGCTCTTTGCTGTGATAGTGAATGTCCAGCTTGCTTTTCCTGTATAATTACCCTTTGCACTGAAGATGATATTCGCCTTGCTGCTGGCAGTAGATACATTCAGATTGTTGACATATTCAGTCTCGTAGTCCACACCATTTACAAGCTTAACACCGTCCACAGTGAGCACAGCCTGATCAAATGTAATAGCCTTTCCTGTGTATACGACTGAACTCTCCACGCCGTCCATCTCTGCATCTGTTATATCCTTCTGTCCAATTGTAAATTCTACACGTCTTGTTGTACTGCTGTCATAGTTACCCTTACCTCTGACTATAACTGCAGCCTTTGAATCTGTGGTCGATGCATTGACGTTATTCTCATAGTCGACAGTGTAATCTGTTCCCTCTGTGAGAACCGCATCTCCATCCTTAACTGTTATATCCTGTGTTATCTCAAATCCGGTGTATGTCTTATCTGCCACACCTGCAACCGTAATGCCCTCAGCATTTATACTTCTCACATTTATGACAAATGTGCCGTCAAGCTCTCCGGTATAGTTGCCCTTACCTTTGATCTTGAATTTACCGGTTCCTGCATTTGTAACTTCGCCTTCTACATACTCTACTGTATAATCCTGGCCCTCCACAAGTTTCTCGTCTCCAAGTACAACTGAGATCTTCGTGGTGAGCGGCTTACCTGTATAGCTCTGTGCCTGAGCACTTACCTTTGCTCCCGTGAGCGACTTCGCACCGATAGTAAAGAGAAGCTTTACCTCTCCTGTATAGTTACCTGTACCTGTCACCATCACGCTTGCCTTATCGGAACACTCCACATTGCTGTCGTAGCTGAGTGTATAGTCGACATCCTTCTTGAGAATGACATTTCCACTTCTGACAACCGGCTCAGGAGTTATCTCAGATCCGGTATAGCTGAACTCTGTCTGCTCAAGGCTTGCCCAGCTCTCCTCTATCTTCGCTGCAGTTATTGTCACTGCGATATCAAAGCTTCCTGTAAAGTTACAGTCAGCCTTTGCAGTAACTGTTATTGTTCCTGTTCCAACATTTATCAGGTTCTTCTGTGTTACAGTGAAATCTGACATGTCCGTCACAGTGTACTTCTTGCCATCAACTGTGATGTCAAAGCTCTCCACTGTAAATGTCCTTCCAGCCGGTGTGTACACCGCTGAATAAGTCTTAGATGCCACTGCCTTTGCAATAGACAATGGAAGTATCTTGAATGTCTTCTCGACAGTTCCTGAATATCCCTGTACGGCGATACCTGTAACTGTCATTGTCGCAGTTCCGACATTCACATTGTTTGTATAAGTTACCGTATAGCAGTCAGCGTCAAGCTTCACGCCATCCACTGTGACTGTTGCAGCCGGCTCTATCTTATCTCCCATGTGGTATGTCTGATCTGCTATATCAGCAACATCCGCATCTGTTATCTTGACGATCTTCTTGGCAATATCAAATGTTGCCTTCACAGATCCCTTATAGTTGCCTGTTCCACTTATATCAGCAACAGCCTTTGACTCGGTTGTTGTGACATTGATATTGTTGCTGTATGCAACGGTATAATCCGTTCCCTTTACAAGAGTGTTTGCACCGTCAGTGACAGTCACTTCAGGCTCAACAGCCTTTCCTGTATAGATCTGTGCGCTGATCGGCTGAACTGTGCAATCTGCTATATCCTTCTGCTCGATCACGAACTGAACTATCTTCTCACCGGTGTAATTGCCCTTACCTGTGATAAGTATCTCTGCCTTGCTGTCAGTTGTGGAAGCATTTCTGTTATTTGTATATTTCACTGTGTAGTCAGCAGCAGTGAGCTTTCTGCCCGACACTGTAACTGCCAGTCCTGCAAATGTTATATCTGCGCCAGTGTATACCACACTGTCCTCAACGCCTGTTACAACTGCCTTGCTGACTGATGCAGGAACAATATTGAACTCGATCTTCTTTGTTCCGCTGTATACGCCCTTACCAGTTATGGTTATCGACGCCTTAGCTGAAGCCGTGCTGACATTCTCATTATTATCATATGAAGATACAACATAGTCCTCACCCTCAACAAGCTCGGTGCCATCGTAGCTGACTGTTATATCCGGTGTTATCGCTGAGCCTGTGTATGTCTGGTCAGCTATATCAGCCACATCGGCTCCGGCAATATCTATAGCCTTTATCTCGAAGCTTCCTGTAGCGGTTCCATCGAAATTGCCATTCTCCAGAGCTGTTACCGTGATCTTAGCTGTACCAACATTGATATTGTTGGCATACTCAACGCTATAACTTCCTGAAGGCACTGCCATTCCGTCCTTGCATGTAACTGTCACCGCAGGAGTCTGTGCCTTACCTGTGTATGTCACACTTGAAGCTGAAACTGTTGCACCTGTAATACTCTTCTTGTATATTACAAATTTCTGTGTGAGCTCTCCTGTATAGCTGCTGTCCGCCTTTGGAGTGATGGTCACACTTCCATTTCCAACATTTGTATTCTCACCGTATGTGACATTGAAATCATCAAATGATGTTATTCTGTTGACGGTTCCAACCTTCACAGCCACAAGTGATGGCTTGATAGCAGTACCGCTATATTCAAATGTGTCGCCTGATATGATCAGTGTATCACCTGATATGTCATACTTGGCGATCTTGAACGTGTATTCCTTTGTTCCCTTGTACTTGCCCACACCTGTTATGACAAGTGTTGCGGTACCGACCTCATAGTTGTCCTTGAAGGTATATGTATAATCACCGTTTGATCCGGCTGTCATCTCCTCGCCGTCATAACTCAGAGTAAAGCTTGGTCTGACCGCCATGCCAAAGTTGTATGACTGATCCTCAAGTCCCGTCAAAGTGATCTTGTCACTTGTGCTTATGTCTATAAATTCCTTAGTAATATTGAAGTATTTGATGATCTGACCTGTGTAATGATCACCACAGCCTGTTATGGTCACTGACGCTTTTCCGGCATCCGTGTTGTCTGCATACTCTACTGTGTAATCCTCATTCTCAACAAGCTTGATCTCACCGTTGTATATATTGATCTCAGGTGTTATAGCTGACCCTGTCCACAACTGATCCGCTATAGCATCCATCTGACAGTTATACACAGCTCTCTTCTCTATCTCGAAACGTATAACCTTCTGTCCTGTGTAATTTCCTATACCGGTTACAGTGATCGAAGCCTTCTCTCCTGAACCTGTTACCTCTATATTATTCGCATACTCAACAGTATAGTCCTTGTCTCTCTCCAGCTTGATAATTTCACCATTAACGTATCTAGTTACATTTATCACCGGTTCGATGGCCATACCTGTGTACATCTGTGACTGGTCGGCCTGGGTTATTCCCATTCCGCTTGAAGATGAAATGATTGAAACAGGTGTTATCTTGAAATACTTGACGATCTCGCCTGTATAATTATCATTTGCAGCCTTTATTACGACCTTGGCCTCATCTGTCACATCCGTGTTATTGCTGTACTCTACCGTATAGTCTACATCCTGCTCCAGCTCAACACTGCCATTCTTGATGGTGACTGCCGGCTCTAATGCCTCTCCTGTGTACTGGCTGTCGGATATATCTTTGACATCGCAGTTCTCAAGAGGCTTAGGTAAAATGTTGAACTCAAGAACCTTAGTTCCGCTGTATGAGCCCATTCCTTCTATAGTAATAGTAGAAGTTCCTACCTTGTCATTGTTCTTTCTGTCGGTGACTGTGAAGTCTGTTCCCTCCTTCAGAACATAACTGCCATTCTTAATGGTAAGCTCCGGCTTCACCTCGCCGCCGTTATAATACTGGTCAGGTATATCCTCATATGTAAGTTTGCCCATATCACCTGACGGAGCAACTATAGTGATCTGGAATGACTTTGAACCGGAATAATATACCGATGCTGACATGGCAATAACTGTCCATGTTCCGGTCTCCTTGTAGCTGAACGGGAAGGTGTAGTTAACTCCCTCAACCAATGTCATTCCGTTGTATGTAATTGTTATATCCGGCTTTATGTTCTCTCCGGTATATTCATAACTGGACTTATTCACAGTCAGCTTTACATCGGCATCTGAGAATGACTTTGCAAGTATGTTAAATGATTTGTACACAGTACCCGCATAGTCTCCCATACCTGTAAATGTAACCTTACCATTGTTGGTTCCCGGCACGATATTCTCGCCGTAAGCAACAGAGTAATCGGTTCCCTCCACAAGTGTCTTGCCGTCGTATGTCAATGTCACATCCGGCTTCAACTGTGCTCCGGTATATTTCATCGATGATATCGTGGAAAATTCCACATCATTCATGCTGATCTTAGATGTCTTTATCGCAAATGTACCTACACATGTTCCCTGGAAATTGCCGAGACCCTTGATCATGACTCTGGCTGAATTTCCGATCTCCACGTTGTTCTCATAACCTGATATCTCGTAGTCAACGCCCTCCACAAGATCCGTATTGCTGAATGTGACCTTTGACAGGGTTGTGGTCACCTCAGAACCTGTGTACTCGGCGTCATCGGCAGTTATTACAGCTTTGGATATATCCGCTGCAACAATCTGGAACTCACATGGAACAGTTCCAGTGTAATTTCCAATACCTACTATATTAAACTTATGTGTTCCTACATTGTAATCCTTGGCATTCCAATACTCACTGAAGTCATATGAGAAATCTTGGGATAACTTAAGTGTAGTTCCAAGTTCCTTATCCTTGACAGAAATATTCTGTGGAGAAACCTGTATCGTTATGTTGTTTGCGGTGTTGAACACTGCATCATCAAATGTTACGGAGAGATTTTCCGTGCTCCTAGGCTTGATGGTGAAGTTCACCGTCTTTGAACCCACATATGAACCAAGTCCTGATATAGTCAGTGATGGCTTAGATGTGGATGTGGATGCATTTGTATTGTTGGTGTAGTATGACACCTTATAATCCTTGCCCTCGACAAGTGTCGTGCCCTTATACTTAACCACCGGACTTGGAGTCTTGGCAGTTCCGTCATATACAAGGTCGTCATCCACCGTAACGTCAGCGTCTGCTATGCTGTATACCTCAGTTCCCTGATCCACGATCTGGAAAGTCTTGGTTACAGTTCCCTTGAATCTGGTAGGTGCTCCTGTTATTGTGACAGTCGCTGTTCCAACATCTGTATTGTTGGTATACTCAACCTTGTACTCATAGTCATTTGTACCCCACTCGTCTATGCTGTGCAGATACTTGTTGTTGGTCTTGTCCAGTATCTTAACAGCCGGCTTTATAGGTTTTCCTGTATATACAAATGTATCACCCTCCAGTGATATCTCCTGATCACTGAGGTTTGCAGCGCTGATTCCGTAGTATATGTAATACTCTCCGTCGCTACCGATCTTATAATTGCTGTTCTTTGCAGCGGACACTACAACTCTAGGGCCGTCCCCAAGAGGATCCTCCACTACCTCTGACTCCTCGTCGTTGTTATAATAATCGACAACATAGTCAGTTCCTTCTGTAAGGAAATATCCTGATGATGTATTCGCTGTCTTTACATATATCTGCGGCCATACACCACCAGCCTGATATGTGTAAATTTTATTTTTGCAATTTTTATGCTGGTTCGCTTTCTCTTTTCCATCTATATAGAAAAGTGCAGTCGAAGTTATACTCTTTGCCTTTATAGTAAAGGTACATGTAAGAGTACCGCTGCAGTTCATGTCTGCATTACCTCTGACTGTAACTGTTGCCGTACCAACATTAACATTGTTACTGTATTCTACAGTATAATAATCTGACGACAGCTTCGTGTCGTTGGTCGTATCTCCAATCTTCTTTACCACCAGCTCTGACGAAGTGAGCGTCCATGGTTTTCCCGAATACGTCTTACCGGATGTCACCGTTGTATAACAATAATATCCGTCCGCATTCAGATCTATGGCATCATCCGCCGCCAGCGTGGCAACAGAATCCCCCACATCACTCTGCTTCTCCGCATCACTGGCCGTCGCCACATTCTGTGACTGTGCCGCCAGCACCTGCGCAATCCCTCCGATCGCAATATCACTCTGGAACAATACGGACAATGCCATAATGAATGCCATGAGAAATGCGATCATTCGTCTGCCATAACTTCTTCTCATAAATTACTCCCTGCCTTTCTTGATATGTACATTTGCGGAATAACCAGTATAAGTGTCTGGAACCCCCATTTATATACAATTTTACCAAAAATCAATATGTTATTCAATGTGCTTTATGAAATAATCACTTGACTTTCTAAACATAAAAAAGAACTTTTGCACATATATATGCAAAAGTTCTTTTTTTTATATACACTATATATTATTTTCTTATCTTTCTCACTGATACAACCACAAGTGCCGCCGCTACGATTCCGGTAAATATGTATATTGGAAGTCTGTCTCCTGTCTGTGGTGCCTTTCCTGCCTGTGATACACCCGCAGTCTGAGGATCATCATCATCCGGTATATCTATGTCATCCTTGACAAACACTGCAAGCTGTCCATCCGATGGGAATTCTGCCAGAAGAACTCCGCTCTCTACGCTGAATGGGATCTTGGTCCAGTCTCCGTCATCCGGAAGAAATCTCACCTGAACTGTCATATCACTGGTGATGGCCGCTCCTCTGATCTTTGTCGTCTCTATCTCAGAATAATCATAATCATTCACCGCTGTAACTGAGAACACTGCAAGAGTTGAATATCCATCCAGTGATTTATCTCCAAGCACCTCCGATGGTGCATCTCCAAGCATGAGATTGTCAATATCCGCTATAGTTGTATCCGCCTCGGATATGAGAATGTGTGTCGAATCTGTCTCATAATCATTCTCCGGGCTGTTATTCGCAAATGCTGTTGTTCCGCAGCCTAATGTTATCGCCACCGCTGCAAGCCAGGCTGCCGCTTTTCTCTTAAATGAAGCTGCCTTCCCCAATCTTGTTGTCATAACCTTCACTCCTTGTCTCCCTGATGTCCTTCTCCTGACATCATACTTTGTTCCAAAGTATACCATCATAAAAAGAGAGCGTCAATTGTGCAAAACTCCCTTTTTTATCTGGCATCCGCTTCTATTTCCCCTGTGAGTACCGACTGCACGATCCATCTTTTTCCATCCATTCCACAACATGTAGAAAGAGTCAGCAGTCTGCTGTCAACATCTATTTTTTGGTCATTTTGCACAACCCCAGTATCAAAATTCTCGTCAAATATTCCATCTATGTACGACCGTCTGCCTTTTTTGTCAGAGAAATCATTGTATGTGAATATATGTCTGTCATTTGTCCTGTATGCAGCAAACACCGTATAACACAGCGTACTGTTCGGTGTGTATACATACACATTCCTGTTGTTTCTGAGGAATTCCTCATCCTCATAATTGTGCAGAGTCTTGAACATAGTTCCACTGGACATGTTGTGTCCATACATGACCGTATCAAAATCCGAAAATCCTCTGGAATTTGCAGAGTCTATGAAGATTGCTCCATCAGGGCTGTACTCCCCATATGCATCATGGCTCAGATAATAGCTGTTGTCACTGCCCTGCAGTACCGCATAATCGACATCTGTTCCAGGTATGTATATCCACGCACATATATCCTGATTCTTTTTCTGAAGTTCATCAAAGTCCACCTTCACATGCGGGAATATCACATCATCAATTCCTGCATCCTGCTTGGACGAGGCATCGCTCTCCGTAGCTCCATCTGTTCCATAATCCACATACTCCCTGAGTGCCCGGTTTGCACGGTTGCTCCGGTTATGTGCAAACGCATATCTCACGATCAGGCAGATGCACACCAGCAAAACCACCGATGATACCCCCAAGACCACCTTCCATAAGAGCTTCTTACGCTCTCCTCCCGGTTCGGTCATCACTGCCTCTATCTCAGGGCTGTCGGTATTTCCATTTTCTGCGTGACTTTCCCGCTCATTGTCCTCGACAACGGATTGCGCGAGCGCCACCGCCTCTGCAATTTTTCTTTCTAATTCTTCCTGTCTATCATCGTTCTGCATACAGGCATTACTCCACTTCTCTGTAGAACATTTCGACAAGCTGCTCCTTTAACGCCGCATCGTCAACAATATATTCATCATAATAATTCTCTCTCTCATATGAACCCGGGAACTCATACATTCCGTCATCAGTAAACTCCGCCCCGGCAAATTTCCACGCCAGATACAGCATCCCGGTTCTGGATATGTCTGTTGATATATATCCCGACATCTGTTCATACATATCCCATATCTTCAGGGGATTTCTCTTAAGCTTTTCCTTTAGCAGGCCGCACCATGCACACATGTACTGCTTCTGCCTGTCCATACGGGCGGCATTTGTTCCTATATCCTCCGAGGCACTGTTGCGCTCCGTCACATAATATACCGCCTGCTCCCCCGACAGTGTCACTGTCTCGCCCTGGCGTATATCTGCTCTGTCCAGATCCTCCATGGCTTTCACCGTCACTCCTCCGACAAGCTCGTTCATCTTGCTGATCCCATCAAAGTCAAGCGTCACATATGCATGTATCGGAAGTCCGTCAAGCAGTTCTGATACCGTATATTCCGTGAGTTCCGCACCGTCAGCCACATCACTGCCATATGAAAATGCCAGTGCTGCCTGAAGATTCTGGGTCGTGATATATTTGCCCGCAACACCAAATACCTTGACAGGTGCCAGAGTATCCCTGTTGATATTCAGGCATCTTATCGTCTTGTCCCTGACATTGAGTGTGACAAGTATCAGGGCATCCCCCTGTCCCACGGTGTCAGCCTCTCCTCTGGCATCCACACCGATACACAGTATATTAATGTTGTCTTCATCATACATGTAGCTGTGACCTTCATACAGCATTTCAGCATCCCTGGATCTTTGTCCTCTGAGGGAGCTTCTGCCCGCATGAAGATATGCCGCACATACCAGGATCACCGCCACAACTATAGCCAGAACAGCCACGGCTGCTATGAGTAATTTTTTCTTAACTTTACTGTTACTTTTCATGTTCATGTTCTCAAAAAGCGGCACGGAAACTTCCGTGCCGCTCTTGTTCTTATCTTATATGCCTGACGTACTGCAATGCATCAATATTTCTTATCGATTATGCATACAGTGGATACTTCTCTACAATACTCTTTACAAGCTGCTCAGCCTTTGCCTTATCATTGTCAAGGACTGCTGCCTTTATGGCGTCTGCTATGATCTCCATGTCAGCCTCATTTGCACCTCTTGTGGTAACGGCTGGTGTACCAAGTCTTATTCCACTTGTTACAAATGGTGACTTAGGGTCGTTTGGAACAGTGTTCTTGTTTGCTGTGATATGAACCTCGTCAAGAAGCTTCTCAACTTCCTTACCTGTAAGTCCAAGTCTCTTGAGATCCATGAGCATCAGATGATTGTCTGTTCCGCCTGATACAATATCAAAGCCTCTTGCCATGAGTGCCTTTGCAAGTGCTGCCGCATTCTTGACAACCTGCTCCTGATATGCCTTGAACTCAGGTGTAAGAGCCTCCTTGAAGCATACTGCCTTACCGGCTATCACATGCATGAGAGGACCGCCCTGGATTCCAGGGAATACGGCCTTGTTGAAATTAAACTTCTCATTTATCTCGTTGCTGCACATGATCATACCACCACGAGGTCCGCGGAGAGTCTTGTGCGTTGTGGTTGTTGTCACATGGGCATATGGGATTGGGCTCATGTGAAGTCCTGCTGCCACAAGTCCGGCGATGTGTGCCATATCTACCATGAGATATGCTCCAACCTCATCAGCGATCTCTCTGAATCTCTTGAAATCAATAGCTCTGGCATATGCTGAAGCTCCTGCTACGATAAGCTTTGGCTTGCACTCCTTTGCGATCTCGAGAACTCTGTCATAATCTATAAATCCGTCATCGTTTACACCGTATGGCACGCAGTGGAAATACTTTCCAGACATGTTGACCGGTGAACCGTGGGTGAGATGTCCGCCGTGATCAAGATTCATTCCCATAAATGTATCGCCAGGATTAAGTATTGCGAAGAATACTGCCATGTTTGCCTGTGCTCCTGAGTGTGGCTGTACATTCACATACTCACAGCCAAACAGCTCCTTGGCTCTCTCTCTCGCAAGGTCCTCAACAACATCCACATACTGACATCCACCGTAATATCTCTTACCAGGATATCCCTCTGCATACTTGTTGGTGAGATGGCTGCCCATGGCTGCCATAACCGCCTTTGATACGATATTCTCGGAAGCTATGAGCTCCAGATTGTTATTCTGTCTGTTGAACTCGTCTGTCATTGCTGCCGCTACTTCTGGATCTACCTTTGTTATCTCGTCAAAACTGAACATCGAATTTACCTCCATCAAAAATTTGTTCCTATTATACTCATATATATCACTGTTTTTCAACAGTAAAATTTAACATGTCCTTGTACTGGCCATACTCGTACTCATTATAAAAATATTCCTCAGGTCTTGCGGATATTCCAAGCTCGTCATACCATTCGCCGAGAAGCTTCTCTCTGAGCTTTGTCTTTGTCGGCTCCGCCAGCGTGTTGTAGTTCCACAGGCTGAAGTGAAGAGCGTAATTTATATAGTCCTTCTCTATCTCTGTGTACAGACCGTGATCCTTCAGCATCTGTCTGAGTGCCAGCAGCATGTGATAGAAGTTATCCCACGACTTCTCTCTGGTCTTGGACAGCGAATCCCGGGTATCCACTCTTCTGTGGATGAGTATCTCACTTACTGTACATATGCGCTCAGCCAGCACCAGCGCGCTGAACACGAACAGCGCATCATTTGTGGTTCTCTGCTCCTGAAATTTCAGATCATTCTTCATCACAAATTCCCTGAGATACAGCTTATCCCACGCCCATCCCACAAATGCTCTGAATATATTTGTGGATATCTGTCTGCGGTTAAACGGCTCATACGGTGGAAGTGCCCACTCTATCATGGCCCACTTCTCATATACATACTCCTCAGTATCCATGTTGTACTGGTCTGATTTGTAGATGACTATCTCCGCCTGCTCCTCCTCGGCTCTGCGGAAAGCCTTCTCTACCATCTCAGGCTCGTAGAAATCGTCGCAGTCGAGAAACAGTATATATTTTCCTGTTGCCTCCTGCATTCCACGGTTTCTTGCCGCACCCGCTCCGGCATTCTTCTCTCTTATAAGTACGATCCTGTCATCCTTCTGCGCATACTGTTCTATGATCTGCGACGAATTATCGGTGGATCCATCGTCAACGCATATTATCTGTATATTTCTAAGGGTCTGTCCGGTTATCATGTCCAGACATCCCTCTATGTAACTCTCCGCATTGTATACTGTCAACACAATCGATACATCAATCACTGATACACCCCCTCCATCTCATCTGTTAGTTTCTATGCAAAAGCTTCTTTACAGCCTTCTTCAGTGTCACCGGAACAAACATCACAGCCTTGCCCACACGGAAAGTGGTTGATGTCTCATAATTGATCCGCTGAGCTTCCATCTCTCTTCTGAGTTCATCATTTTCTCTGTGACTCGCATCCAGCTCTTCAGCGCGTCGCCCCAGTTCATTGTTAAGGTCAAATATCTTTTTGCTGTAGACTACCTTGCCGAGATAATATCTCTTGAGAAATCCCGGATCCTTAGCAAGAACATAAAGCCCTGTCTTCTCCTCCTGGCTGAACAGCTCCTGGTCAAGCTCATCAAGTTCCATGCTCCTGTGGAAATCAACAGCCATACGCTCAGCAAACTGCCAGCCCGCATCCTCTGTCATCCAGTGAAGCATCTCGTAGTAACATCTCCATCTCTGAAGAGTGTAATATCCCTTCCACTTCTCCCACACAGACCAGTCCTGCATGAGATGATCCTTTATGCGGTCGTAGGTTATATTGACCGTGTACGCCGCATCCACATCGTCTATCCACACTGTGTCTATCTCAACTCTGTCACACATGTCACAGGCTGCAAACATCGCCCTATCAGCATGTACAAATGCCATCCACAATATATACAGATCAGGAAACAGCCCCTGCTGATGTGCCTCCACTCCGTCGCAGTATGTGTCCAGAAAGCTTCTGCTGTAAAGCCCCGCGCACACATGCCGTATCGCTATCGATATCTCAGGAGACGATGCCAAGCTCATAACCACTTCCCGCTGGACACTGTCATCCATTCTGTCATCAAACACTCCGATAAATTCCAGTTTTCCCTGCACGGCCCTTTCTGCCAAATGCTTCACAGCCTCCTCCGAAACAGCCACGCATGGTCTCGCCAGAAAAACATAATCGCCAAGATCTATCTTTTTTAAGCTGACATTCTCTGTACTCACTCCCTGCCCTCCTCATGTAAATTTCAAATAATATACCGAACATTTTTCATCAGCGCCAATTATACCATTAATTTCATTTTTTGTGAATACAGAGAAGGGCACAGGAGTATTACCCCTGTGCCCTTCTCTGTATGACCTGTATTATTTTATCTCTCATTTCCTGCCACAAGAGCCGTTCCATCATAATCGATGACTATGGCTGACTGTGTGCTCACGCTGCCCGCAAGTATCATCCTGGCAACAAGCGTCTCCACATTCTTCTGCAGATATCTCTTGAGCGGTCTTGCACCATACACCTGATCATATCCCTGATCGATGATGTGCTGCTTTGCACTCTCCGTAAGTTTGATAGTGATCTCCCTGTCTGCCAGTCTGCTGTTGAGATCTGCCATGAGAAGATCAACGATACCACTGATGTTGTCCTTGGACAGTGCCCTGAATGTAATGATCTCATCAATACGGTTCAGGAACTCAGGTCTGAATCTGCTCTTAAGCTGAGCCATTACGTCATTCTTCAGTTCATCTGTGATCTCTCCGCCGGCAGCTGCAATATCTGCACCACCGATATTTGATGTCATGATAATGATCGTATTCTTGAAGTCCACAGTTCTGCCCTGAGAATCCGTGATACGTCCATCATCAAGCACCTGAAGGAGCACATTGAACACATCCGGATGTGCCTTCTCTATCTCATCAAAGAGGACAACCGAATATGGCTTTCTACGAACAGCCTCTGTCAGCTGACCGCCTTCATCATAACCTACATATCCCGGAGGCGCTCCTATAAGTCTTGACACACTGTGCTTTTCCATGTATTCACTCATATCGATACGGACCATGTTCTGCTCATTGTCAAACAGCGCCGCAGCAAGACTCTTTGCAAGCTCTGTCTTACCTACACCGGTTGGTCCAAGGAATATAAATGAACCGATTGGCTTGCTAGGATCCTTTATTCCTGCTTTTGATCTGATGATCGCATCGCTGACATACTCAACAGCCTCATCCTGACCTACAACTCTCTTCTTAAGTTCACTGGCAAGATTAAGAGTTTTACTCTTTTCACTCTCCGTAAGTTTTGCAACAGGTATTCCCGTCCACTTGGATACGATCTTGGATATCTCGTCCTCTGAAACCACCTCATGTACGAGCTCCCTCTCCTTATCTGAAGCTGTAGACTCAGCCTCTGCAAGTTCCTTCTGGATAGCAGGAAGCTTACCATACTGAAGCTCTGCTGCCTTGTTCAGGTCATAGTTTCTCTGAGCAGCCTGTATATCGGCCTTGACCTGCTCCATCTCTTCCTTGAGTGTTCTTATCTTCTCAACTGCAGCCTTTTCATTCTCCCACTTTGCTTTCAGGGAATTTGCCTGATCCTTGAGTTCTGCCAGTTCAGCCTGAAGGTCTGCCAGTCTCTGCTTTGACAGATTATCCTCCTCCTTCTTAAGGGCTGTCTCCTCAATCTCCAGCTGCATTATCTTACGTGTGATCTCATCCACTTCAACAGGCATTGAATCAAGCTCTGTCTTGATCATGGCACACGCCTCGTCAACAAGATCTATTGCCTTATCCGGCAGGAATCTGTCTGTTATATATCTGTTGGAAAGAACCGCTGCACTTACAAGGGCACCATCTGATATCTTAACTCCATGGAACACCTCGTACCTCTCCTTGATTCCTCGAAGGATAGATATTGTATCTTCAACGGTTGGCTCATCCACCATAACCGGCTGGAAACGTCTCTCAAGAGCCGCATCCTTCTCTATATACTGTCTGTACTCGTTCAGTGTTGTGGCACCTATACAGTGCAGCTCACCTCTGGCGAGCATAGGCTTAAGCATGTTTCCCGCATCCATTGCACCATCAGTCTTGCCTGCTCCGACGATAGTGTGAAGCTCATCGATGAACATAATCACTTCACCCTCAGACTTCTTAACCTCATCAAGGACATTCTTAAGTCTCTCTTCAAATTCACCTCTGTACTTGGCACCAGCCACAAGAGCTCCCATATCAAGTGCAAATATCTTCTTGTTCTTAAGTCCCTCTGGTACATCACCTCTGAGTATCCTCTGTGCAAGTCCCTCTACAACCGCAGTCTTACCTACACCAGGCTCACCGATAAGCACCGGATTGTTCTTTGTCTTCCTTGACAGGATCCTGATCACATTTCGTATCTCAGCGTCACGTCCTATTACCGGGTCAAGTTTCTGCTGTCTTGCCCTCTCGACCAGATCATATCCGAACTTCTCCATAGCCTCATATGAGCTCTCCGGATCATCACTGTCCACCTTGTGGTTACCTCTGATTTCTGCCAGCTCCTTGAGGAATGCATTCCTGCTAACTCCCCAGCCTTTAAGAAGCTCCTTGATATCCGAATCAGCCTTATCCACCATGCCGAGGAACAAATGCTCAACAGACACATATGTGTCGCCCATCTGCTTTGCTTCCTTCTCTGCCTGGATGAGAGCCTTTGAGAAGTTATTTCCGGCATACATATTGCCACCGCTGACCTTCGGCAACCTTGCCAGCTTATCCTCCACCGCATTCACGGCACCAGTAACATTCACGCCCATCTTCTCAAATATCTTGGCTATCAAACTGTCATCTATCTCAAGCAAGCCAGCCAAAAGGTGCATCTGCGTAAGTTCCTGATTGTCGTACTCCAGAGCTTTTTCTTTTGCTTTCTCTACAACTTCCAACGATTTACGTGTGTATTTATCCATCTCCATAGCTGTTTACCTCCTAAACTAAACTTTCAGGGAACTGATACCTTAATATCACTTCCCTGTCTGATGATAATATAACACACTCGTTAGCACTCGTCAACACTGAGTGCTAACATTTTTTTATTATTTTAAATTATTTCTCTCTATGGTAAACTACCACCCCGGCAGCCCCTAATAAACATGCCATCATGACTATGAGCATCAATGCCACATTTCCGTCATCTCCGGTATTTGGTACACCTGACCCCTTTTTTGAGTCTGCTACAGTTGTATTCTCTGTTGAGGTCACGTTAGTTTTCTCATCGGTTGTCTGTCTCTCTGTTGTTACCTTCTCTGTCGTCTGCTCACTTGACGTTGGTTTTTCAGTTGAAGGTTCATTTGTAGTCGGTTCATTTGTTGCTGGTACATTCCCCTTCTTTACCACTACCTTTGCAGCAGGAGATGCATAATAATTTTTGGTCTCCTTATATCTCACATAATAATTTCCATCTGCAAGTTTCTTAAGTACCGTGCTTTCACAATCCAACCATTTTTTCTTGTCGACACTATATTCCATTGACGTCTTCAGATTAGATATCTGACCATCATTTTTCCCATCCACAGTCTCTGCCGTTGCGACCAAACCTGTAGGTGCCTTCTGCTTTGCCTTATCTATTGTGAACTCTTCCACGATCTGTCCGTGCATGGTATTTTCACCCTTGATAGTAACTGTAGCTGTTCCCGCATCAATATTATCCGCATATACACATGAGTAACTTTTTCCTTCTGTCAGAGTCTTTCCGCCATAAGAAACCGTAACCGCAGGTTTCTTTTCTTTTCCATCGTACACATACGATTTTGGAGCAATGCTGACAGCGACATCTGCACCATCCGACAAGCTGCGGTAACGGAGAATAAAATCCTTAGCCTTGGCTCCTGTCTCATCATCAATGATTGTCGTTCCTTCTACAGAAAGTCCCTCTGGTACAAACTCCTTCACACCGTCAAATCCATCTGCAATATGCCCAAAGTTGCTAAGTCCGTCACTGTTCTGTACCGTAAATACACAGTCTGTATCCATCTCAAGTTTTTCAAACCAACACTGTGAACCGTTGAGCGTCACATTTGAGCCATTATTCAGACAGATTCCATCTTTTGTCATCCAGTTGATACTATCCGTAATGAATTTGACATTTGACAAAGTCAGCATAGCATTAGTAAATCCAACACTTCCATTTGTGATACCGCAATTTAATGTTCCGTTTTTCACGTATAACGAATAATCAAAATTCATCATCTGCAAAGTGACACTTTTACCGTTGAGATCTATAATGATATGTTTATTATGTTCACCATCATTGTATCCTATAGAAGCCGAAGGATCATATATATCACTAATTATACATATTGTATAGCCATTCTGTGCGGCTGCAAATGCATCAGCCAGTGTAGCATATGATCCGATCTCATCGCCATTGCCATCCGTCACAATTGCCACATCCCCATCCGCGGCCTGCACCTTCACAGAGTTCTTTCCCGCAATAATCACTACAGCAAATATACATGCCATAATCAACCCAGTTACCAATTTCTTTGATTTCATAATTATCCCTTTCCTCCTGTCTTTAATCCCTGGCAGTTACTGCCAGATATTGCCATCAACATAACAAATAATTATAATACACTGAGTTTTTTAGTAAACTAGCCAAACGGCTAGTTTTTAAAATTAAATGACTAAATGCATAACTTTAGTACGAAAAAGAACCAGCACTCAAATGCCGGTTCTCCCTGTTATGATATTATTCTATTATCACAGCTCCTCACCATTGGTCTCTATAACATGTTTGTACCAATAATAAGAATCCTTCTTGTATCTGTTCAAAGTTCCACTGTTCTCGTCCTCTTCTCTGTCCACATACACAAATCCGTATCTCTTCTGATATCCGTTGAGCCAGCTGAGAAGATCTGTGTAAGACCATGTGCAGTATGCCAGGACACGGCAGCCATCATCACACGCTTTCTTGAGCTCCTCTATGTGATGTTTCAGGTAATCTATCCTGTACGGATCATGGATCTCCCCATCCTCGAACTTGTCAAATGCACCAAGACCATTCTCAGATATTACGATCGGAAGGTCGTATCTTGAAGTGATCTGTCTGCAGCACATGCGAAGTCCCATCGGATCGATGGTCCAATCCCAGTCTGTCGTAGGAAGGAATTCATTTGCAGGATTCTTGTAAAGTCCCGGAACACCCTGAACCTTTGCCGTGCCCTTCTTGCCGGTCGTGTTCATCTCGTGAGTCGTTCCCACTCCGTTTATCGGGTTGTGCTCGACAACGCATGACTGATAATAGTTTACACCCATGAAATCTATGAGACCTGCAGCCTTCCTGAGGATATCCTCGTCACCGTCCTCCATAACCGGAGTTAGATTCTTGCTCTTGAGGTAAGCAGCGGCAGCCCTTGGATAACGACCATAGGCATACATATCCATCCAGTAGAAGTTGTTCAGATCATCATAATCCATCTTCGCCATCGCATTTTCAGGCTTTCTGTCAAATGCGTATGACGGTGTGTATGCGAAGGATGAACCGACCTTAGCATCCGGGCAGATCTCCTTGAGTGCAATAACGCTCTTGGCGTGTGCCATAAATGCATGATGGTTTACCTGATAGAACATCTTCTGGTCATCAACCTTTCCTGGTGGGTGCATTCCTGCATTCCAGCCAAGACCTGTAAATACATTCTGCTCATTCATGATTATCCAGTGCTTTACCCTGTCACTGTATCTCTCAAACAGAACCTTTGCGTATCTGACGAAATCATCGACTATTCGTCTGCTCTCCCATCCGTGATACTGCTCCTCAAGTGCCTGTGGCATATCCCAGTGGTACACTGTTACCATAGGAACAATTCCATACTTAACCAGTTCATTGATCAGGTCATCATAGAACTGTAAGCCCTTTTCATTTATCTCGCCATTGCCATCAGGTATGATCCTTGGCCAGGATATTGAGAACCTGTAAGTCTTAAGTCCCATCTCCGCCATAAGTGCCACATCTTCCTTGTATCTGTGGTAATGGTCAACCGCCTTATCACCTGTCGTAGCCTTAAATGTTTTTCCCGGGATCCTTACGAACTGATCCCAGTTGGATGGGCCTTTGCCATCCTCATTCCACGCTCCCTCTATCTGATATGCAGCAGACGCACTGCCCCACAGGAAATCTTTCGGGAAGCCATTTGATCTGTCAAAATACATAAACCGTCCTCCATACTATATAGAATCTGTATAGCATGCCTTCAACATGCCTTTGTCGTCATATGCTACAGACTGCCCAGCACATCTCCTATCTTATCCGCTATCAGAAGATCTGCATTGCTGTCCGACTGTGTCGGGGACATATTTATAACCACCAGTTTCCGCCCCCTGAAATATCTGATAAGTCCTGCTGCCGGATACACAACAAGCGATGTACCACCGATTATCATCGTATCCGCCTCGGATATATACTGGAGTGCCCTCGACATATTGTCCTCATCAAGTGCCTCCTCATACAGCACCACATCCGGTTTTACAGTGCCTCCGCACTTTTCACACTTAGGCACACCATCCGAATTGACTATATAATCCAGGTCATAGAAAGCATGGCATTTCTCACAGTAATTTCTATGAACAGAACCATGGAGCTCTATGACATTCCTGCTACCTGCCATCTGGTGAAGTCCGTCGATATTCTGCGTTATCACCGCCTTGAGCTTTCCCTGTTTCTCAAGCTCCGCCAGCTTTATATGAGCCTTGTTCGGCTTTGCATCAGCAAATATCATCTTGTCCTTATAGAATCTGTAAAATTCCTCCGGGTTACGTCTGTAAAAGCTGTGGCTGATTATAGTTTCCGGCGGATACTTATACTTCTGATTATACAGTCCATCCACACTTCTAAAATCTGGTATACCGCTCTCCGTCGATACTCCTGCACCGCCAAAGAAAACGATATTATCCGAATCTTCTATGATCTGTCTCAGCTCATTCAACTTTTCTGTATCCATATACATACACCTCCAGACAATGACTACTGTGTCTCAGTAACCTTTACCATAACTGTACACGTATTTACCACGGTGTACTTATCTCCATCAGGGACACTGAGCGTGATCGTATTATCGCCATATGAGAGCTTGGAAGCATCTATGGACAGCTTCAGGCTCTTGGCCGATACCTTGGACACCGCACTTGAGATTCCACTCACGGTTATCGTATTGCTATCACCCATGCTCATCTCATAGCTGTATCCACTCTGCTTGCCCCTCAGGATGATATCCCCTGTGGTCACCGTTATATTTCTTGTAACTGATTTCTCGATCGCTATCTTCACATTGATGTATGCGCTCTCCTTTGTCACGACCACACCCTCTGGAAGATACTTTGATACATCAAGTGTCGTCTCAACATCTGCTGTACATCCGCTCACATCAACATCCGTTATATCAAGGCTTGTTATATCCTTTATTATCGATGCGTCTCCACCTATATCAACGGTCTCCGGTACATATGTTATATCTGATACAAGATATCCATCCGCAGGATCTCCTGTGACATCCACATGAACAGGTATATTCTTAGTCTTGTATACCGGAACTGTGACTGCTATCGATATCTCATCGTAGGATATCGACTTGTCTGATATCTTCTCACCATCAGCGGTTACAAATACAGGCGTACAGTTTGTCGTTATATCATCCTTTGCACTGGTCACATCAACTGTCACCTCTGCACGATCTATGCTCGAAACTATACTTGCAGCACCCTTTATCGTTATGAGGTTTGGAGCTGCCACACTGTTACCAACCGTATATCCGGAAGCAACCTCGCCTGTTGTCACCACGGACACAGGAACTGACACTGACTTCTCGTCCTCAAGTTCAACTGACAGCACGTTGTCCACAACAGTTATGCTGACCTTTTTAGCTATGTTGGTGCTGTTCGCAGTTACAGTGATAGGCACCGCATTTGTTATGGATATCTTTGACATATCCGCTACAGCCTTGAAATCCGACGCATCAAGATCGCTTATAAGTGATTTACGTCCTTTGACGACTATATCCACGGTATCACCTGAAGTTATCGTGTACAACTGATTCTGACTTGTTATGGCGTCAGTATTTACCAGATTGACCGGAATGTCCCTTATGGTCCTTGTCACGGCTGAATCATCGATGTTCAGTACAAGAAGCCACACCAGAAATCCAAGCACAACCGACAGAAGCTTAAGACCTATATTGCTGTATATCTTATTTGCCTTTTTCTTAGGCTCTGCGCTGTTATTTTTCATTCTCATCAGCCTCCTTTCTGGAAGCTTTATTCTTATTCTCCACAACGACTCTCTTTCTCCGCTTAACCGGACGGGCACCTGAAGACCTGTGGCTCTTTCTTCCATTATACTCCTTGCACAGCGTCTGAAGATGCCTTCTCACGCCCTCGCTGTCCAGATTCCTGAAGAGCTCGCCTCCCTGTGCAATGGATATTGAACCTGTCTCCTCAGATACGATAAGAGTCATACTGTCTGACACCTCACTGATACCTATACCGGCTCTGTGTCGTGTTCCAAGCTCCTTGTTGATGGAGTCATTTGCAGACAGTGGCAGATAACATGTGGCAGAAACTACCCTGTTCTTTCTTATGATCACCGCACCATCATGAAGCGGTGTGTTGTGCTCAAATATATTGAGAAGTAACTGGTTAGTCACGACCGCATCGATCGGTATTCCCGTATCAATATACTCGCCCAGTGCAACTTCATTCTCAATGACTATGAGTGCACCGGTACGGTTTGCAGACAGGACCTGGGCCGTCTTCACAAGCTCATATATCGTTTTCTCCGATATAACACCATCATCCTCGCCATCTCGTATAATGTAATTGATCAGCTTCTTTCTTCCAAGCTGTTCAAGTCCTCGTCTGAACTCCGGCTGGAACAGGATCACCACCGCTATTATTCCCACACTGAATGCATTCTTAAGCAGATATAAGATCGTATTGAACTGGAACACCGCCGCAATGGCAGTGAAGAGCACGATCATAACTATACCCTTCAGAAGAGTCCATGCTCTGCTCTGCTTGAACCACAACATGATCCTGTATATAAAGAATGACAAAATAAGTATCTCTATTATATCTACTGTGCCTGGAACTGTTATATAAAACCAATCAAAATACGTTGATATAAACGTTGATATCTTATCCATTTCATCCTCCTTTCGGTATATAAATACTCCGTATAATTAATGTGACCTGACAAAAGTCAGGTCACTCACATGTAAGCTCTTTTCAATGTATCTATCTTGTTGATCCTGTAACAGAATCTTCCTTTGCCGCAGACCGGCTTCTCTGTGCGCCTGATCCGGACGAAGTCGACCTCTTCTGCTGTGGTCTTGGCGATGGCTGCTCTCTTCTGGCTGCCTTTCTCTGGGCACCACCCATGACCTTTGGCACAGCCTTTACATAGTAGTAGTAGTCATCGTCCTCAAACTGTGTATTCTCAACACTTGAGTAGTCCACAACTATCTTGAAGAACTGAACCACTATGGCCACCAGTATCGCCAGTATGCATCCAAGCAGAGCCCCCGCAAGGGATACCTCAACTTCCATGGACAAAGTTCCAACCAGGAACAGTATGATCTCTACCACACCGCCTGTGATGATGGCAACGTACCATGAATATGCAAATGACATTCTATATATTATGTATGTAAGAACTATAACAACTGCAAACACTATTATGGTGAGCAGAAGTGTCTTATCCTGCACCAGATGCTGGAAAATATACTTGTATCCCTCTATCAGATCACCCTCTGCTGAACTTGAGCTTAAAGCAACGTAATCAGCAGTATGCTTCAGGAAGAAGTAGAATATACAGCCAAATGCTGCAGGAACCATTCCTGTGAATCCAGCTGTCATTCCAGCCAGGATCGGCATGAAATACTGGAACTTTATAATGTAAAAGAATGGCATAAACAGAATGATCCATGATGCCTTAGGGAAAAATCTTATATATACACAATACATTATCACAAATATGACAACAAATGAGATTCCAAGCTCCAGACTTGCGCTGGCAACCTGGGCACATGCGTACAGTCCTGCAATGGCAAGTGTGAGCTGGCCTGAAAGGAACGCACACACAAAAGCTGCTGCCAGGACCACTACGATACTGCTTATCGTGCTGTTATATCCTGTAAGATGGTTTATTGACCAGAACACAACAAGTGCCAGTATAAACTTACACAGTGGTGAAACAAATTTATCATACTTACTACAAAAATTCTTTACTCCATCGCGGAAATCCAGAAGTGTTGACATTATCAGTTAGCCCTCCTCTTTTTTTTGACAGAACGGCGTGTTCCGTCCTCGTTCTCATAAAATTCTATCAGTTTCTTAAGATTCTGGTTATACTTTATGAGTTTTGGCTTTGCCTTCATATATCTGTATGTATATAAGACCCACGCGAAAAGCGCAAATGCAATACACACCACTGCATAGCCGCCCACAATGCTGCTCGCCACCTTCACATAGTCAAGCTCTGTGAGCTTCTCAACTATATCTGCAAGATTATAGTATATGTAAGCTGCGGCAAAAACTACAAACAGCACCGTAGATGAAACAATTGTCTTAAGACAGTTAAGCTTCACATAGTCACTTTGAAAATATTTACCCTTTTCGAGATCCTCACGCCCAAGCGACTCCTTGTACATGGCGATCTTCGTCATTAGAATGACCTTTTCTTCATTTACCATTGCTCGATTCTATCTCCTTATTCTGGTCACTTTTCCACAAATGACCATAACTAGCAGTATTATACCCCGCGTCTTAATATTGCGCAAGTTTTATATTTAGAATTTAATGTCTATTAATGTATGATCACCAAGTGCGTCCGCCGTAGTAATCATGTTCATTTTTGTATGTCTCGTATGCATCCATCTCCTGATTTCGTTGCTCAAGACTGTCTCCCTGGATGGCATCGAGCTGCTTTCGTATCTCCGATTCCTTATCAGAAGACTGAGGCTCCTGTGTATCCTCTTCGTTTTCATCGTCACTGCCCTGATCCTTCTGGTCATTTGGATCCTGATCACCTTTCTGATCCTGTTCCTCCGTCTGCTTCCTGAGCTGTTCCTCAAAGGCATCTATCTCATCCTTCAGAGTCTGTGCATCCTCGTAATGTCCATCCTCATCATCCCTATGAGCGCAGTCATTCTCTATGAGAATGTCCTTTGCCCCCTCAAGTATGTCTATCACCTCATCCAGATTCTCTTTGGTAACACCCTCAGGATCTATCTGCTTCACTATGGACAGCGCAAGGTTGACCCTTGTCTTACAGTCGGACTCACCACCCGGCTTCTTTTCAAGTGCCTTACGAAACTCCTGCTCGGCGCCCTCGTAATCTCCCTGACTGTAATATACATCACCAAGATTATAATGGTATATATGTGGCTGAGTAAAGCCAAGCACGGCGTTCACTGTGCTGTCCACATATTGTCCCTTTTTGTATTCACTTATAAAATGCTCATTGCACAGATAATTCACCAGAAGCACCGCCATACACAGCAGGCTGACAGCTCCGGTCACTGCAGCAACGATCTTTATTATTCCTGATCTGTTTTTCATTTTATGACTTTCTTTCTCATATCAAAAAATTCATATACAACAAGTCCTGCAAATAATGCTGCAAACAGATAATATATATCCACATATCCTATGGTCTTACCCTTATCCGTTGACTCAGCGGTTCCCCGTGACTTCTCCACAACCTTATCCAGCGCAGAACCATCGTTCATATTTATATAGTCGACGCCCAGATCATCGGCAATCTTTTTCAGATTATCCTCATCGATCTTCGACACCGCTGGTTTATACGGGTAGTCCGATGTGTCCTCAAGCAGCTCCTTCCGGTCATCGTAATATGATTTCACATACATGTTACCGCCTTCCTTTGTGCCGTACCCCAACACTGCGCCTCCATCAATATATTTTTTCGCCCCGTCAAATGACTTGAGTCTGTCGTCGTTGGTTATTTCACCATCGCTTATAAAGAACACGACCACATTTCCATCATTTTTCTCCTTTGCACGCTTAAGGGTATCCGTCATCACATCTATGCAGACATTCATGGACGACCCCCTGGCATATAGCGAATCCAGCGGATATATTGAATCCAGAACACTTTTTGCAAAATTTGAATCATCCGAATATGGCGATATCAGATTTGCACTATTATTGAAAGTTATGACTGCAAATTTAGCACCGTCCATCTCATCAACTATGTGCTCGCAGTCTTTCTTCACCGCCGTCAGCCTCTCTGTATCCCCAGCATAATCCTGAGCCAGCATGCTTATGGTGTCATCCACAACGAACAGCACATATGTGTCAAGCTTCCGGACACTTGTCTCCACGTTGCTGCTTGGGACCATGATCCTCAGATTGATGAGAAATATCAGTATGATGGCAGCTATCTGCCTTATATATGCGCTTCTCTTCCGCCTTTTCAGGAACGCCATGCCAACGCACAATATGAGCATAAGCCAGATTGGTATAATTGGATCTATTCTCATAATTCTCTCCTGTAACGTCTTATAATTTGAGCCAGCGGCCAAGTCCTAGCATTCCTGCAAACAGAACCAGCATCAATACAAATGGATATAACAGCTCAGGTGTCTCAACATCCACCATCCTCACCTTGACCAGATTCTTACTCAGCTTTTCTATCGATGATACTATCTCTCCAAATGATCCGGATTCCTCCTCAAGATAGAATTTACCACCGGTCTTCTCCACCGCATTCTTCATGGACTCCTTGTTTTCCGGTGTCATCTCCTTTGTTCCAACTCCATACACCGTGACATTGTTTGAAACACATATATCGGCCGCCTCATCCAGAGTTGCCACCGGTGTTCCCTGTATATCATTGTCAGTGGAGAATATTACCACCTTTGTCCTCTCCTTGTCAGCATCCGAAAAATCGATTGCCGCAGCAGCAAGGCCGTCCCCTATAAGTGAGCTTCCCCTCTGCTCATTTCCAATCAGAGTTCCAGATGATATATATGCCTGATAATATATCCAGTCGTACCCCGATGAAAATGCATCGTCCAGATTCACTTCATTTCTGCTCTTCAGACACTGTGCGATCAGATCAAGCTGATCCTTCACATACTCATAATCATCCGTGAGCGGAGTAAGCAGCACCGGACTTGTGTTAAATATCACGATTCCAAAACGTTCGCCCTGAAGCTCATCAACTGTTTTCTTCAGCTTGTCCAGCAGATTCTCGTTGAGATAATCCACGGATGTTGATATGTCGATACACAGAATGATGTCCCTGCAATACTTTTCATCCTGCATACGCCTGCTCGTGTATGGTTTTGCCATGAGCAGGAATGCCGATACGACAACCAGTACGCAGCATATGAGCGTGGCTGTAAGCCCGGTCTTATATAATATTTTTCTTTTCCTGAAATATGCCTCATCTTCCTGGCATATGAGCCCTGCGATCTTTTTTCCTCCGGCATATTTCTTTGTCTTTTTGTATTTCACAAACACAAATACCAGCATAAACAGCGCAATAGCCAGGCCTGCATATAGAACAATATGATATTTTATTGCCATCTCTCAATCAAACTCCTTGTCTTCTCAAGGGAAGCCCTCACATCACCATCGGACTTTCTTGCAAATTCCGGCGCATAATACTCAGCCACAAGATAGTACAGCTCCGGCATGTTTAATCTTTCTATATCATACAGAGTATAATTCTGAACCCTTATGCCGGTTGCAGCATGAACAAATCCCCTGATACAACGGCTCATACGCTGATATGCACCTCTTACATCAAGTTTTCCCTGATCATACTGTCCCGCAATATCCGCCAGTTCTGACAGATATCTGGCCTTCACTCTACCCATATCCATAGGCGCAGGCTTCACCACCTTCGGCAGCTCCGCCGCCATTTTTCTACGTCTTCCCAGATACCAGCAGACACCAAAGAACAACAGCACTGCGGCTGTTATCGCTCCGGTCAGCACGATCGGCCATACCACATACGAAAGCGGCTCCTGCAAATTCACTGAACTTTCCATATCTTATATCTTCTTCCTCTTATCTCCGGGCATCAGCCCATTTAACTACTTTCCAGAGCTCTCAGTCTTGTGCTTGTTGAGCAGCTCTACTATCTTTTCATCCATGCTGTCAGAAGACCTGACCGTCAGGTACGAAATACCAAGTTTCTTAAGCTTGTCGTCACAGGCACTTGAAAGCTCCTGCCTTTTCCTCTCTTCTTTCTTTGCCAGCTTCATGTCCCTGGTAAAAAATTCAGGAATATATGTGTCACCGGATATGTCATATACATTCTTACCGTTCATCCCGGCATCCTCAACATTTATAAGCAGTATATCATGCAGTACCTTTAACTGCTTTACAGTTGCCTCCGACATATTCAGGATACCTCTGGTGTCCGTCACCACAAGTATGATCATTCTCCTCCTGAAATTCCTCGCAATGAAGCTCAGCGCATCCCCCGTATCCGAGTCATTAGTCATGGTAACGTTCCTGTGGTAACCCGCAAGAATATTTTCGACATTTGCAAAGCCTGTCTTAAACGGATAGTGCTCCACGCCCCTGTCTGAAACATAAGTAGCGCTCACATAATCACCATTGTCACACACCATATATGCCAGGGTTCCTGCCGCCATAAGTGCAACGTCACTCTTCTCCTGAACATCATTGGCATATCCAAGCATACGTTTTCCGGCATCCATCACCAGCATTATATTATGCTTCTTCTCGGCGATATACTGTCTGACCAGAAGCTTCTGGCTCCTGGCAGATGCTTTCCAGTCCATGTCCTTGATATCATCGCCAACGACATACTCCCTGAGCTCATCAAAGTTCATACTCCTGCCCTTATAGATGGAATTGTACGAACCATCGATTATCCTCGACGTTGCCTTGGTAGTATATATGGTCTTATATCCCTTCATATTTCCCTGTATTCTGGATATATATGTCATCTTCATAATTAACTGTCTTCCCCTACGGCGTCTTAACCGAACCTATTATGGCATCTATAATCTTCTCAATCTTCACGTCTTCCGCAACAGCGGCAAATGTAAGCATGATCCTGTGTCTCAGGACTGAATATCTGAGTGCTTTCACATCATCAGGAACACAATATCTTCTCCCATTTATAAGTGCGATTGCCTTTGCTACCTCCATGAACGCAATAGCCGCTCTTGTGCTCGCACCCATGGCAACATACTGTGCAAGCTCAGGTGCAAGTATCTTATCCGTCATTCTGGTTGCCTGAACTATATCAACTATATATTTCTTTATCGCCGGATCTATATAAATCCTCTTGCACAGCTTCTGAAGATACACCACATCGTCAACGCTGGCAACGGACTTCACGTCTGAAAAAACTCCTGCCTCCACTCTGTTGAGTATCTCCATCTCATCCCTTGCGCTTGGATATGTCACAGTCTCCTTGAGAAGGAATCTGTCAAGCTGTGCCTCTGACAGCACATACGTACCCTCAGATTCGATCGGATTCTGGGTCGCTATTACCACGAACACCTCCGGCAGCTTATATGTCTTTCCTCCTATACTGACTTCTCTCTCCTGCATCGCCTCCAGCATGGCACTCTGTGTCTTCGCACTGGACCTGTTTATCTCATCGAGTAGTACAAAGTTCGAATAAACCGGACCTATCTTATCCTCAAATGTATTGGTCGCCATGTTGTACATCTGGGTTCCAATTATGTCGCTCGGTATAAGATCCGGTGTACACTGGATCCTTGAAAATGATCCATTAACCGCCTCTGTCATAACCCTGGCAGCAGTGGTCTTGGCAAGTCCTGGAACGGATTCCAGAAGCACATGACCGTTTGTCATCATTGCAACCAGAAGTGAATATCCCAGATAAGGCTGTCCCACAACCTTACTGTTATAGTAACTCAGCAAATTGTTGATTATCTCCGAAGCCTTCTGGACTTCTTCATTTGTTATCTCTCTGTTATCCTGCATAACTACTCTCTTTCCTTTATTTATTATGATGTCTGTCTCCCCGGCATCTATGGTATATAGAATATACCTTTACATGTGATTGCTCAAGTTAACAAATATAAAGTGCCCATGCTATATTTTGTCCATATAAACAAAAAAGTGACCAGGGGGTACCTGGTCACCATAATGAGGGGAGAGAGGATTCAAATAAATGAAAACTCTACTCTCACATATTAACTTATGTTCCATCATAAGTCAACTATTTTTTTCGTTAAATATACCTTTTATTTACAATTTGATCTGCCTACTCCGCATCCGCTACTCTAGTATCCGCATTCACATAACTTGCAGGATTCCTGCGCTTGATGACCCTGAGTACAAATATCAGAAGAACCATCATTGCTATGAATATCGGAAGCATGATAAACCACTTAACATGCAGATGGTATGTAAGCGGTCCAACTATAGCATATGACACGAATGACATGATAGCCGCTGTTATCGCATATGGAAGCTGTGTTGCCACATGATTTACATGGTTACACTGCGCTCCTGCTGATGCCATGATAGTGGTATCTGATATAGGTGAGCAGTGATCTCCACACACAGCTCCAGCCATACATGCTGATATCGCTATGATCATAAGCTCATTATTCTTACCCTCAAATACTGCACACACAATAGGGATAAGTATTCCAAATGTTCCCCATGATGTTCCTGTTGCAAACGCCATGAGACATCCAACTATAAATATAACCGCAGGAAGGAAACTAAACAGACTTCCCGATGCAGATGTCATTGCTGCCTGTACAAAATCCTTTGCACCCATCATATCGGTAGTTCCCTTGAGCGTCCATGCGAATGTAAGGATCAGTATAGCCGGTACCATTGCCTTAAAGCCCTCTGGTATAGCCTCCATACATTTACCAAAATCCAGGACTCCTCTTATCACATACAGAAGAATTGTAATAAGCAGTCCGAACAAGCTTCCAATTGCAAGTCCAACAGATGCATCACTGTTTGAGAATGCCTCTACAAAGCTTACACCGCTGAAGAATCCACCTGTGTAGATCATTCCTATAATGCAGCAGATAACAAGACATATGATAGGTATTATAAGATCAACTACCTTGCCGTTGCTGTTGACCACATCAGTCTCCTCTGCTGTGACAGTCTTCTTGCCATCTCCCATTGAGAGAAGATCTCCCTTCAGGGCATTGAGCTCATGCTTCTCCATGGAACCAAACTCAACCTTCATAACGATCATTGCGATCATCATCGCAAGTGTGAGGAATGAATAATAGTTATATGGTATGGCTTTTATAAACAGACCAAAGCCATCCTCACCCTTTACAAATCCACTGACGGCTGCAGCCCATGATGATACAGGGGCTATGATACATATAGGTGCCGCTGTTGCATCTATAACATATGCAAACTTCGCCCTTGATATCCTGTGTTTATCAGTTACAGGCTTCATAACACTGCCGACTGTGAGGCAGTTAAAATAGTCATCGATAAATATCAGAACTCCCAGAAGAACTGTGCAGAGCTGCGCGCCCTGTCTGGTCTTGATATGGGTAGCTGCCCAGTCACCAAATGCCTTGGATCCACCTGCCTTGTTCATAAGTGCAACTATGGTTCCAAGAATGACAAGGAATATCAGTATACCTACATTATATGAATCTGAAAGCTGTGCGATCAGTCCATCCTGCAGTACATTCGATATACTGCCCGTAAAACTGAATCCGGAGGCAAACACACTTCCTATTACAATTCCTATAAACAGTGAACTGTAAACCTCCTTCGTTATAAGTGCCAGCGTGATAGCGACAACCGATGGTACAAGTGCCCAGAATGTCGCATATGTCGATGGCGATGGAATCTTATCTACATATATAGACAGAATTCCGAGAACCGCAATAATGAGAATTACCACGGCGATGGCAATAAGATTTTTCTTGCTGCTCTTCATCTTGATCCTCCCTGATCTTTTTTCGTATGCATATTATCTGTGATAATTCATCTGTGGAATAATGTATTATCACGTCATATAAGTAAAGTTATATCACATAAACATACCATTTGAATAGTACAAATGTCTGATTTATTCCTTTTCAGTCAAAAACAGTCAAAATTTATTATGAATATGTGAATATGACGGAAAACAGTCAAATGCTATTGCATAAATAACGTTTATGTCATATTATCAGCTTGTAAGCAAGAGATACAAAAACAACAGAAACATCTTCAGCTTACACTGGAATTTGACAATTTACTATTTTTTGTTTTTACTCCCTTTTTTCGTAGTCAGAAATGACTACACCCCCCAATCCCTTAATTGACGCAGCCGTCAAGCGGCTGCGTCCCTCCCTTAAAGGTGAGTAACCAAATGTTATGATATATTCAATATCAGCTCACAAAAAATCTTATATAAATAAAAAGAGCAGAAGCATGATCGCCTAATCGTGATTCTGCTCTTTTATTATTATATATCTCTTCTGTATTGCGCAACTTGTCTGTGTGCAACTTGCGCAATATCGTTGCGTTATGTTACATCAGATGATTTTTTACGATTATACATGCAAAAGTAGTCAAAAACAGTCAAAATCGCCAACAAATATGGCATTATAACCTAAATGAGCCAAATGCTATTGCAATCCTGATCCATTTATCATATTATCAACTTGTAAGCAAGAGATACAGAAAGACAACAGAAAGCGTTGACAGCTTACACTGAAATTTGACAATTTACTATTTTTTGTTATTTACTCCCTTTTTTGTAGTCAGAAATGACTACACCCCCCAATCCCTTAATTGGCGCAGCCGTCAAGCGGCTGCGCTCCTCCCTTAAAGAGAGTAAAGCTAATATATGAGTTATACTCAATCGGCTCACAAAAAACTTTATATAAAAAAAGAAGCAGAATCATAATCGCCTAATCATGATCCTGCTTCTTTTTTATTCTTCAATAAATCCCTTGAAGTTCTTCTCCACCAATTTTCTGGGCACCATGACCTGATGATCACAGCCAGTACATCTGAGTCTGAAATCCATTCCTACTCTGAGTATCTCCCAGGAATTCGTTCCACAAGGATGCGCCTTCTTCATCTTTATAACCTGTCCAACCTCAAATACCATTCTGATATCTCCTCCTTCGGAATCCTATAAATATACATACTGTACGTTTTGGAGGGCTTTGCCCGCATAAACAAATAAAAGCTGAAACTCATAAAAGTTTCAGCTTTTCATCTAGTGCCCAAAGCTGGAATCGAACCAGCGACACGAGGATTTTCAGTCCTCTGCTCTACCAACTGAGCTATCTGGGCTTACATAAAAATAGCGGGGACAGGATTTGAACCTATGACCTTCGGGTTATGAGCCCGACGAGCTTCCAGACTGCTCCACCCCGCGGCAAAAAAATAAAATGGGCGGAGATGGATTCGAACCATCGAAGCATTACGCAGCAGATTTACAGTCTGTCCCCTTTGGCCACTCGGGAATCCACCCATTTATTGCTTTTGGCAACTTCTTGCTTTAAGCAAAAAGCCGATGATCGGACTCGAACCGATAACCTGCTGATTACAAATCAGCTGCTCTGCCAATTGAGCCACATCGGCATATTTAATTGTCAAATGACCCCAACGGGATTTGAACCCGTGTTACCGCCGTGAAAGGGCGATGTCTTAACCGCTTGACCATGGGGCCAGGTTTTCAAAAGCAGCTCCCCGAGTAGGGCTCGAACCTACAACCCCTCGGTTAACAGCCGAGTGCTCTACCATTGAGCTATCGAGGAATATCACCTGGTAAACCACGGCGTCTTTGTCAATGTTAACACATTTGACTTGAAAATGCAAGTGTTTTTTCATATTTTTTCAACTTGTACCTTCAGAATTTCACACAGAAAGAGGTATCTTCTAAAGCTTATCTCTTAGAAACCTCTAAGGATAAGTCCTCGACCTATTAGTACTTCTCAGCTGAGTGCGTTACC